>CAZMXX010000299.1:0-5232 GCA_964570315.1 uncultured Anaerolineaceae bacterium
GCCTTGATTTTGCGGGCGTGGTTGCAGGTGTTGCGTCCCCAATGGAAACCAACGCCACGCCAATTTTCTGTAAAATTGAGCCATGATATTGATAGTATTCAACGATTTAATACTGCATTTCAAGGTTTCCGTGCAATCGGACACTATCTATTAAAACAACACAACCTAAAATGGGCAACTGATGCACTAATTGATATGGTTGCTTGTAGTATTTTTCCTCATCAAAATTCTGACTTGCGAGGAATTTATCGTTTGGCAGAATACTCTTGGCAATATCAGATAGACAGTGCCTTTTATTTTAAAGCTTCACCTATTAGCTCATTTGACAGCGGCTATAATCCTGCTGCTTCTTTACTAAAACCAGCCATCGATCAACTCAAATCTTATGGGTTTGAGATTGGATTTCACCCCGGTTATAATACATTTAACAATCAGTGTATTTTCTTACAAGAGAAAAAGCACCTTGAAAATGCATTAGACACTACATTGCGTGGAGGAAGGCAGCATTATTTACGCTTTCAAGTTCCCAACACATGGCGCTTGTGGGAATCTGCAAAATTAGAGTACGACTCAACATTAGGATATGCCGACTATGAAGGTTTTCGTGCCGGAACATGTCATCCCTTCCACCCATTTGATATTGAACAAAACCGTGAATTGAACTTACTGGAAATTCCTCTTATTGTAATGGAAGGAACATTAAAACAATACCGTAAACTTTCACCGGAACAAAGTTATCAACATATTATGGCATTAGCCCAACGTTGCAAACAGGTAGAAGGAACGTTTACGCTACTGTGGCATAATTCTTCATTAAATGGCGAATGGCAACTATGGGCAAAAATGTATAAACGAATTTTGAAAAAATTATTGGCTTAGCTATGTCATCTAAAAAAGTACTTTATTTAATGAGCAACGAATTGATAGTGAATCATGGGATTTTTCAAACACAAGTCAAATCTCTTCTAACCACTATTTCCAAACGGTACGGAAACTCTTATCAAATCCACCTTTTAAGTTTAACCCCACTTCTTCGACTTCGAAAATGGTATGTGGAATTTGTTTTCAGTAAATACCGAACAGAATTTAAAACTATTACCAGTGAACTTCAAAAAAGCAATCTATATTTTAATGTTAAACCACTTCTTTCTGCATACCCGTTTCTTTCAATGAATTTCTTTGAACTATTGCTTTTCCTGCCTGGTGCTTTATGGTGGCTATTCTTATACATAAAAAAGCATCACATCGATTTTCTTCATTGCCGAAGTTATTCGGCTGGTTTATTAGGATTGCTGATTAAACTAATAATGGGCATTCCTTATATCTTTGATCCTCGATCACTGTGGATAGAAGAACAGATATTAATCGGTGCATGGAAAAGAGGCTCTCTAATACATAAATTTTGGCTGTTGTTACAACAACATATTGTTTCCAACGCGAAGAGAACTGTAGTTGTTTCTGATACAATGGTATCTTATTACAAACATCTTACGCCAAATATTGAAGTAATTTATACAACTGCAAGTGATATATTCTTTAGATCTTCACCATCACAAATTCCTGATTCTGAAAAAGACAAAATTGTTTCCCTTAAACAAATGAAGCAATGCCACACTTTGCTTGTTTTCAGCACGAATAGATTTAACCAATGGAATAACTTAGATTATCTACTTCAGAAATACAAAACCCTACGCAATTATATCCCTAAACCTAGGTTAGTCATAATCTCTCGTACGTCAAAAAACATAATTATTAACTCAGCCCAAAAACATAACATATCATTAGAAGAAATATGGGCAGAAGAGTTCACAATAAAAACGATGAAAACAGCACTGAGTCTGTGCCACTATGGACTATTAGTTATGCCCAATTTCGCCTTTATGAATTCCATCATGTCAATTAAATTCGCTGAATATTTAGCCTCCGGATTACCTGTAATTTGTGATCCACATTTAGGCGGAGCAGCGCATGTAATTAATCAACATAATGTAGGTATGTTGATAACCAATAACAAATCAGACAATCGTATTATGTTTAAGAATATGAATTCTTCATACGCTCAAATATCACATCACTGTAAAAGCATTGCTAAAAAATTATTTAGTGTTGATGCCCATGCAAAAAAATACGTAACATTATATCGAGACATAATTATATGAGTAAAAACCCAAAACCTATACTCTCAATTATCATTGTTACATGGAATTGTCGTGATTATATATTGAACTGTTTAAGGTCAATTTACAAAAACACAAACATTTCATTCGAAATAATTATACGTGATAATGGTTCTACAGATGGAACAGTAGAAGCCATTAAGTCTCATTACCCTAATGTAAAATTAGTAGGCAATTACAAAAACATCGGTTTTGCCGCTGGTAATAACGAAGCAACTAAATTTGCCGAAGGAAATTATTTCTTATTTCTGAACCCTGACACCGAACTAAACCCTGATACATTATCTAAACTTATTGATTTTTCTCATAGTTATGATGACCGTATCATTGTTACACCTACTTTATTAAACACTGATGGCAGTATGCAACATACAATAAATTTTTGGTTCCCCACACTAGAAAGTTTAATAGACCGTTTTATTAATAGAAACAAAACAGAACTTATAAATACAAATTCCTCTCCTCTTGTTATTAGTTGGGCTATAGGAGCATGTTTGTTAATCTCTGCACATGTTTATAATATTGTTGGGGTATGGGATGAAAATATTTTTATGTATGGAGAAGATCTAGATTATTGTTGGCGCTCACATAATTCAGGATATGAAGTCATATGGGTTCCAGAAATAAAAATACACCATTTTGGAAATGTTAGTGGTGCCCAACGCTGGGGAGAAAAAAGATTTATAGAAACCAGCAAAGGGCGTATTTATTTTTGGCTAAAACATTTTCATTCTCTGTATGCTATTCTAATGATTTTCATACAAATATTCTCTTTTACAATCCAAATTAACAAAAACCTAATTATGGGAATAATCAAGAAGTCGCCATCTTCTTTTAACAAGGCATCCACAGAATATTTTTACTGTAAATCCTTTATAAAAGCTATAGGAGAAAAAGAAGTGCTACTATCTCTAATCACAAACAATTCGCAAAGACTATACAGAAAAAATGTCTAAGAATATTACCTCTATTTTACATATAATCCACGGATTGACTATAGGAGGTGCAGAGATGGACTTACTTAACAAGTCCATCACCTTAGCCACAGAGTATCGATATGATATCACTATTTGTTGTTTGCTAAAACGAGGCGATTTGGCTCATAAAGCTGAGAATGCAGGGATAACTGTAATAGGTCCTATAATGAAACATCGATATGATATTTTGGGATTATACCGATTGCGTCATATACTAACCAATCAAAAATGGCAGATTATTCATTCTCATTTATTTGCTGCTAATTTTATTGTTGCATTATTAATAAACACCATCCCTCACTTACCCCTATCATTATTGGCAGCTGAACATGCAATGGCTCACCGATGGAGTCGATTTGCTTTATGGTTAGATCGCTTTATTCAAAATCATGTGGATATTATCCTAATGCCGTCTACAGCCACAAAAAACAGCTACGTAGCTAAAGGTCTTAATCCCCAAAAAATAAAAGTTATACATAATGCTATCGATATTTCTCGCTTCAATATAAATAAACGTGTAAGCCGTACCTACATTCGACAAGAGCTTGGACTTGCACCGCAAGATTACTTAATTGGAACAATTTGCCGCCTAACACAAATAAAGAACTTACCAATTTTAATTGATGCTATAGCTGATATATCTGTACACCTCGTCATCGTGGGAGATGGTCCAGAAAAAGACACCTTAGACGCTATTTGCAAAAAGAAATCACTTAAAAACCGTGTCCATTTAATAGGTTCACGTACCGACATTCCTGAAATTTTGTCTGCAATAGACTTATTTGTCTTGCCTTCTCAATCAGAAACCTTTGGACTTGTTATTGCAGAAGCTTTATTAATGAAAATACCTGTCATTGCTACAAATGTAGGTGGTATTCCTGAACTTACTAAAAATGGACTATATGCCCAACTTATACCCCCTAACAACTTAAATAAATTAAAAGACGCTATTTTATATGCTATAGATAATCCTCTTATTGTTTATGAACAAGCTGAACAAGGATATCATTTTATTTATAAATCATTATCTACTAATACGATAACCAAACAACAACACAAAATCTATCAAACTCTTATAACTCAAAACAACTCAAGATATGCTTCCCTCTAAAAAATATAAAGCTCAAAGGCAAATTATTTTATTAACCATTCTACTTTTATCTTATACGGCAAAAATTAGTATTTGGTCTATAACGACAAAACTTAACCCATCCCTTTTTTATTCTAATGATTCCATTGGATACCAAAATATCGCATTGGCTTTTATGCAAACAGGAAAATTCGCTGTATCACCTGAGCAACCTGATATTTTACAATCGTTTAGAACCCCCGGATTCCCTCTTTTAATTGCTTTAAGCTATTACATACTGGGAATAAACCAATCTGCGTTTATTCTCATACTAATCTTGCTAAGTTTACTTACATTATGTTTAACTTATAAAATTAGCCAATTGCTATTTGGTTACACAACAGGTATTATCGCCACATTATTATTAAGCCTAGATGTTTTGTCTTTCACTTACAGTCTCAAATACTTAACCGAAACATTCTTTACTTTACTTATCACAGTTACATTGTTAACTATGATCCGATTCTTACAGAATTCTGATACTAAGAAATGGATATTCATTTCCGGGTTAAGTCTAACTTTAGCAACCTTTGTCCGCCCTATTGCATATTACTTAATTTTCTCTTATGCAATAGGAGTATCACTTTGGGCAATATACAATCGTTGGAATTGGACAAAAATAAGTAGTAAATTATTACTGTTATTAATTCCATTCATTCTATTAATAGGTGGCTGGCAAATACGTAATTACACCTATTTAGGAAGCTCCCAGTTTAGTAGCGTAAGCACCATAAATTTACTCAGCTATCGTGCCGCATCTATTATCGCACTCCGAGATAAAATTACAATCCAAGAAGCGAGACAATCACTTAATGAACAAGTAAAACACCACAATAAATATACACTAAATACTAACTTGACAACTTATAAATCTAAGTTTGCAATATCTATTATAGAAAAACATCCAATATTGTTTTTAAAAACACAATTTATGGGCAGTGTTCCGATG
>CAZMXX010000300.1:0-5227 GCA_964570315.1 uncultured Anaerolineaceae bacterium
CAGGGTGGCGGTGGCGGTTGGGGTCGGCGTTGCCGTGGAGGGGATGGCGGTCGCCGTTGGCACGGACGTCGCGGTGGGCAAAATGATTGTACCGCCAAAATAGGGGTCTTTCGCCCAGTAAACATTCGACACGGGCAACGGCGAGCCGGTATTGGTCGCCACATCGAGCCAGAACCAACTGATGCCCAACGTTTCGGCATCGTCGGTGGTTTGCATGGTGGTGGCTTCCCCCAAATTACCGATTTCGGTATCAATGGTCGGGTAGGCGTCGCGCAAACGCTGCACATCCGAAAGCTGGTAGCTCCAATACATATGAACGCTGATGACATCTTTTGTCCAATCGGCGTTGATGTTGGGCGTGTAGGCGAGCATATTGTTGATATTGTTGACGTATGCGTTTTCCATGCTCCAGAAAACCAGCGGCGTGTCCGGCGCATCGGCGCGGATGCGCTGGCGCATCCGTTCTTCAAACCCCGCCAAGCCCGCGCTCGCGCCGCTCGGCTCATTGGCAATCTCATAAACCACATGCGTGCGATTTTTGTACCGGGGCGCAATCACCGACCACCATGCCGTGGCATCGGTTTCATCGCGCCCGCCCACAGGATGGTAATCAATGATAATGTAGAAACCATTCGCGGAAGCAAGGTCTACCCAAGCGTCAATATCGGGGATGCTCTGGGTGGCGGTGGGCAAATCGCATGATGTGCCGCACCCGCCCGGATAATTTTGCGGCGGGCGATACAAAATCAGCCGGATGGCATTCAAATGGTAATTGTCGCGTAGATTCGCCCACCATGCGGGGTTGTTGCGCGAAACGCTGTCATCGGCGCGCGGACTTTCGCCGCGCAAAAGGACATTCGTGTCGGTGAGCATCGTTTTGTTGCCCACATGCGGGCGGGCGCGGTCGGTGGGCAGAGACGGGGAGATGGCTTGCGTCTCCCTTTTCTCAATGCCGATGGGGATGTCGGCGCGCGCAGAAAGGGGGGACGCAAAAAGTATCATCGCCCAGATGATCATCAATTTGAGAAAAAAATGTCTGCTGCACCAAAATTTTTTCACCGAACAAACCCTCTATTGTAAACCGGAGACGGGATAAGGGTATTGTACGGCAAATTAATTAGAACTGCACTAACTTTTCGCCTGACGGGGGAATTTTAAGGTTGGCAATTTATGCGGACGGCAGCACTTTCGCCCCACCACCGACGCCGCTGCGCATGATTTTTTGCACGCCAGGCAGCGCGCGCGCCAGCGATGCCACCGCTTCCGCGTGCGAACGCTCGCAAATCAGGTGGACGTTGGGACCCGCATCAATGGTGAAATAGACCGGGATGCCCTCGGCGCGCCATTGGCGCACGACGTGGATGACGGCGAGAGTGGCGGGTTGCCAGTAAAAGAGGGGCGGGCGACTGGTCATCATCACCCCGTGCATCATCACAGCATCCTCTTCGATAACCGTGCCGAGGGCGGGCAAATCTTTCGCCAGCACCGCTTCTTTCGCGGCGCTGAACCGTTCCGCCGCGCTGACGACCCGTGCCGCTTGCAGCACGCTGGTATCGGCGAGGGCGTGCCCGCCGGTGGAACCGACCGCTTTGTGTTCCGCGCTGACGATGGCAACGATGTCCACCAAATCCCAGTGGTCGGCGGGGGCGATGCTTTCCGCAAAAGAAGTTTCATCCGCGCCGCCAGCGAGCCATTGCACGAACCCGGGCGGCACGGAACGGCACGCCGAACCGGAACCGCGTCGCGCCAGCGCCGACAGTTCCGCTTCCGACAGCGAGAGTCCCGCCGCCGCCGCGCCCGCCACCGCCAGCGCCGAGAACGCTGCCGCGCTGGAGGCAATCCCCGCGCCCGCCGGAAAGTTGCTCTCGGTGGCAATTTGCGCCCGGTGGGAGAAGTTCGCCTTTTGGCGGATGAGGTCTATTTGGCGGAAAACTCGTTCCGCCGCGCCGCCGGTCACACATTCACCGTTGATGGTCAGCGTGTCGGAGGGGAAATCGGCGTGAAATTGCACCGTCGCGGTGACAGTCAAATCCGCCAGATTCATCGACAGGGACGGATTGGCGGCAATGCGCAATTCGTGGTCGGCATTGCCCCAATATTTGATGAAGGCGATATTCGAGCAACTGATGGCGGTTGTGGGGGAAAAAGTTTTTCGGTTCATAGTCTTGTGGGCTTAAAAAAGTTCGGGCGTGATGTGTTTTGCCCATTCAAATACCTGTCGTGCCGCAGATCTGGCTTCCAAAGTATCATCCTGCGTAGGCATAAACCAATCATCGGGATAACGGATCTCCACAGCGTATGGCATCAAGATCGCCAGTGGACTGCGCAACAATGCGGCAGACGGCGCAATGGGCAATATGTTTTCCAGCAAAAGCATCAAATCATGTGTTCGCGGTGGTTCGATGGTATTGGCAATCAAAACAGCTTTCAACAATTTCTCTGCGGCTTGTTGGCAGTGAAAACAAACCGTATCAAAAGGAATTTCTTCCGCCCGTAAATTATTATCGGCATTGAGCAGGTCATTTTTGGCTTTTGCCACCCACTGGCGGGCTAATTCACGCTCGGCGGTCATAAACGGTTTTCCCTTCGCGCAAAACGGTTGACACAAATGATAACGGTGTTTTTTTGCCCGCCTCAACCTCTTCCGGGGTATAAACCAACAAATCCATACTGAAGGGGTACGGTGAGAAAAGTTTGTACAATTCCCGACTGCGTTTGAAGCGAGGCTGGTCGCTGGGGGCAATGATAAACAAGTCAACGTCACTCGCCGAGTGGACATCACCGCGCGCGAATGACCCGAAAAGAATGACTTTTTCGGCATTTGCCGCAATACCGATTTTTTTTGCTACACGTTTTATGTCCGATAGGGCAATCATGTGGATATTTTACCGACTTTCCACCCGTTTCAAAATCAGGGTACTCAACGGCGGCAGGGTCAAATTGATGGAATGCGGCAGGTTGTGCCACGATTGCGCTTCGCTCTGCACGCCGCCCATGTTGCCCATACCGCTTCCCCAGTAAATTTCCGCGTCGGTGTTGAGTATTTCGGTGTAAAAGCCCTCTTCCGGCACACCGATGCGATAATTGTAGCGCGGCACGGGGGTGAAATTGCACACAAAAATCACACCGTCGTCACCCGCACGGGAACGCCGCAAAAAAGCAACCACGCTGTTTTCGCTGTCGTTGGCGTCGATCCATTCAAACCCGCTTGACTCAAAATCAACCTCGAACAACGCCGGTTCGGCGCGATAGAGACGGTTCAAATCCGCCACCAGCCACGCCACCCCTTTGTGCGGCGGGTAATTCAATGAGTCCCATTTCAACGAATGTTCATTATCCCATTCCGTCCACTGCCCGAATTCGCCGCCCATGAAAAGCAATTTTTTGCCGGGATGTCCGTACATGTAACCGTAATAGGCGCGTAAATTGGCGAACTTCTGCCAATCGTCGCCGGACATTTTCGCCAGCAATGAACCTTTCATATGTACCACTTCATCATGCGAGAGGGGCAAAATGAATTGCTCATTGAAGGCGTATATCAGCGAAAAAGTCAATTCGTTGTGATGATAGCGACGGTAAACCGGCTCTTTGCTCATATAATCGAGCGTGTCGTGCATCCAGCCCATATTCCATTTCAAATCAAAACCAAGCCCGCCCAGATACACCGGACGCGACACTTGGGGCCAGGCGGTGGATTCTTCCGCGAAGGTGAGAATATCGGGGAAAATGCCATGCGTCACTTCATTGAACCGTTTCAAAAACGAAATGGCTTCCAAATTTTCGCGTCCGCCGTAAATGTTGGGAATCCATTCGCCCTCATTGCGGGAATAATCCAGATAGAGCATCGAGGCGACCGCATCCACCCGCAGCCCGTCAATGTGATATTTGTCAAACCAGAAAACGGCGTTGGAGAGCAAAAAAGCGCGGACTTCATTGCGCCCGTAATTGAAAATGTACGTCCCCCAATCCTTGTGCTCACCTTTGCGGGGGTCGGCGTGTTCATATAAATGCGTGCCGTCAAAATTGCCCAATCCGTGCGCATCTTTGGGGAAATGGGCGGGAACCCAGTCCACAATCACCCCGATGTCCGCTTGATGACAGGCATCCACAAACGCCATAAATTCGGTGGGGGAACCGAAGCGGCTGGTGGGAGCAAAATAGCTCACCACCTGATAGCCCCACGAGCCATCGAGGGGGTGTTCGGCGATGGGGAGGAGTTCGATGTGGGTGTAGCCCATTTCTTTGACATACGGGATGAGCCGGTCGGCGAGTTCGGCGTAGGTGAGGTAGCGGTTGCCGTCGCCGCGCTGCCAACTGCCCAAATGAACTTCATACACGGCGATGGGCGCATTCAGCGCTTGTGTTTCGGCGCGCCGGGCAAGCCAATCGCCATCCTGCCACGTGTAGGTGTCCAAATCCGTCACCACCGAGGCGGTTTGCGGGCGCAACTCGGCGGCGAAGGCGTAGGGGTCGGATTTCTCCAGCCATTGCCCGTCGTGGGTTTCGATGCGGAATTTATAGAGCGTGCCCACGCTCAACCCCGGCTCGAAGCGCGTCCAGACCCCACTCTCGCCGAGGCTCATCATCGGGTGCTGGGTGCTGTGCCAAAAGTTGAAATCGCCCACCAGATAGACCGCCTTCGCGTTGGGCGCCCACACCGCAAAATGCACCCCCGCCACGCCGTCAAGCTCGGTCAAATGTGCCCCAAGCTTGTCGTAAACACGCTCGTGGTTCCCCTCGGCGAAGAGGTATTTATCCATATCGGAAAAGAAGGGTTGGGTCATAGTAATCCTTTTTAGCCGTTTTTAGACTTAAAGATTCTGGTGTTGTGATAGGTAATATACTTCGAATTCAAGCTATGATTTTGATGAGTGCGGATTTTGGCAATATTCAGTTCTATTACACCATAATCGCACATTACATGATGGTTTGGGCACAAAACAAGAATATTACCCGCAACGTCCGGCCCATTATGAGGACTACCAAGTGGTTGAATATGGTGTGCTTCTGAATAACCGTTCCCATTTGGTAACTCAATTCTCGTTCCACAAATCTGGCAGCGATTATGATGAAGTGCTTTTATGGTTCGAGCAAGCTTTGTATCTCGAAGTATTCGATAAGTAGTGGTTTCTACTTTTTGAGACGGAGATGTTAAATCGCTTGCTTCAGGAGTACCAGTATTGTAATTTCGCAACCCCCAAACGCCACCCCCTAATCCATCCACCGA
>CAZMXX010000301.1:0-5213 GCA_964570315.1 uncultured Anaerolineaceae bacterium
GAATGGTTCTGTGCGGCGGACCGGCTACTTTGGCGGGCATCAAAGATGTGGGACGCAACGTGTTGAATATGCCCATTCGGGTGGGCAAACCGCAGAATTTGCGGGGGCTGATTGACAACTTGAACGAACCGGCATTCGCCACCGGCATCGGCTTGCTGGAATGGGGGAAAGACCATCTGTCGCAACCCAGCCCGCGCCAGCGCCCGCCCAAACCATCAAACCGGATTCTCTCCTGGCTGAAACAAGCCTTTCTGCCGGGGCAATCATAAAAATACTCGGATAATATGGGGCTGGAGAGCGCACCCAACTTTGAACCACGCTTCGCGTTTGCAGGTTTTCACTCTCCGGCTTCTCTAGAAAAACCTTATTTCAGGAGGCAGTTATGTCATATCGAAAAACAAATGCGGAGCCGGATTCTTTAGCCAAAATCAAGGTGATTGGCGTAGGCGGCGGCGGGTCGAATGCCGTCAACCGGATGATTGATGCCGGTGTGCGCGGCGTGGATTTCATTGCCGTGAACACTGACGCGCAAGCATTGCTCGCCAGCAACGCCCCCACCCGAATGCGCATCGGTGATAAAATTACGCGCGGATTGGGCGCGGGGGGCGATCCCGAAGTCGGCAAAAAAGCCGCCGAAGAATCCGCCGACGATTTGGCGAACATCATTGACGGCGCAGACATGGTTTTCGTCACCTGCGGCATGGGCGGCGGAACCGGCACCGGCGCCGCGCCCGTCATCGCCGAGATTGCCCGCGAAATGCACGCCCTGACCATCGGCGTGGTCACCAAACCCTTCTCTTTTGAAGGGCGCAACCGCATGCGCGCCGCCGATGAAGGCGTGGAACTGTTCAAAGAAACCGTGGACACGCTCATCACCATCCCCAATGACCGCCTGTTGAGCATTGTGGACAAACGCACCAGCATGACGGAAGCTTTTTTGGTGGCAGACGACGTGTTGCGGCAGGGCATTCAGGGCATTTCCGAACTCATCACCGTCCCCGGCTTGATTAACCTCGACTTCGCCGACGTGCGCTCAGTGATGAGCGGCGGCGGCACGGCGCTGATGGCGATGGGTTACGCCAGCGGCGACACCCGCGCCACCGATGCCGCCAACTCCGCCGTCACCTCGGCGTTGCTGGACGTGAGCATTGACGGCGCGCAGGCAATTCTGTTCAACGTCACCGGCGGCAGCAACCTCAGCCTGTTTGAAGTGAACGAAGCGGCGGAAATCATCCAGTCCAAAGCGCATCCCGAAGCCAACATCATCTTTGGCGCGGTCATTGATGAAACGATGGAGGACAATCTGCGCATCACCGTCATCGCCACCGGCTTTGACGCGGTTGCCGCCGTGCAACAGCCCCCCACCATCGCCGGGCAGCCGAAAAAGACCATCGATTTCCCGACCATCAACAAACGTTTCGACCAAGATGATTTGGACGTGCCGACTTTCCTACGGCGCGGCTCTCGATAACCGTCTAAAATTCCCCGCCCCACCGGAAGTTTCGGTGGGGCTTTTTTTATCCCCGCCAAAAACTCATCTCATTTTTTAAGGTTAAAACACCGATTTTAGCTTGCCCATGCGGGCAAAATCGTGTATACTATTTTCACGAAAGACCACAAGATAATGTGTTTACTATATACAGACCACAATATATAGTGGTTTTTTAATGCCAAGATTCGGGTTTTTATGTAAACACAGTGGGGGAGAAAGTTCATGAAATGTCCATATTGTCACAGCAAAGACAGTCGGGTCATTGACACCCGTGAAGTACCGGACGGCATCCGCCGTCGCCGCGAATGCAGCGACTGCCGGCAACGCTTCACCACTTACGAGCGTGTGGCGGGGATAAACCTGCTCATCGTCAAGCGTGATGGTCGCCGCGAAGAGTTTGAACGCGACAAACTCATCAAAAGTATGCGCATCGCATGCTCAAAGCGCCCCGTCTCCGCAGAACAGCTCGACGGGGCGGCACGGGAAATTGAAACGGATTTGTACGCAATGGGGCGTGGAGAAATCCAAAGTTTGGCAGTTGGGAAATTGGTGATGGCACATCTGCAAAAAATTGACGAAGTGGCATACGTGCGCTATGCCTCGGTGTACCGTCGGTTTGAAGATGTCAGCAACATTGCCGAAGAGATTGAGCATTTGCTGGAACGCAAACGCCGCGCAGAAGCGCAGAAAAATCAAATCCCGCTGCCACTCGATAACGAATAATTTTTTATTGGCACAAATCAGGAGGATTGCCGTATGGTTGCCAAAACGACACGAAATTATTTAAAGCCTCTGGGCGAAAAAATTTTTCTCGACCGTTACGCATTGAAAGACACGAAAAAAGAAACGCTCGCCGTGGGCGATATGGCGGTGGTTTGCACCAACCTGCAAACGGGACAACGCGAAATCGGCACGGTGACCGCGCTGGCGGGCACAGATGTGACCCTGATGCTGAAAGACGGCACGGAAATCACGCGGGCGGTGGAACACATCGACAAGCCCATCGAAACCAAGCCCGAAGAATTGATGGCACGGGTGGCGCGCGGCATCGCCAATGAAGAAGAACCGGAACAGCGCTCCGAATGGGAAAAACGATTCCGCTGGCTGCTGGAAGACTGGAAATTCGTGCCGGGCGGACGCATCCTCACCGGCGCGGGCACCGACCAGAATCTCACCTATTACAACTGTTACGTCGTGCCCTCACCGCACGACAGCCGGGGCGGCATCATGGAAACCCTCTCGCAGATGACCGAAATCATGTCTCGCGGCGGCGGGGTGGGCATCAACCTCTCCTCGTTGCGCCCGCGCCATGCTTACGTCAAAGGCGTGAACGGACGCTCCAGCGGGTCGGTCTCTTGGGGCGCGCTGTACAGCTTCGTCACCGGACTCATCGAACAGGGCGGCAGCCGGCGCGGCGCGCTGATGCTCATTCTGAACGATTGGCATCCCGACATCCTGGAATTCATCAACAGCAAGCGCGAAATGGGGAAAATCACCAACGCGAATATCAGCGTCGCCATCAGCGATGATTTCATGGCGGCGGTCAAAGCCGATGACGATTGGCAACTGGTCTTCCCCGACACCGGCGATCCCTCCTACAATGAATGGTGGGATGGCGACTTAAACGCCTGGCGCGCCGCCGGCAGACCGGTCATCGTTCACAAAACCGTCAAAGCCCGCGAGGTGTGGAACACCATCATCGAAAGCGCGTGGACGAGCGCGGAACCGGGCGTCTTCTTCATTGACCGCTACAACAAAATGAGCAATTCGTGGTATTATTCCACCATTCGCTGCACCAACCCGTGCGGCGAGCAGGGCTTGCCCTCGTGGGGGGTGTGCAATTTAGGCGCGGTGAACCTCTCCCGATTCGTCACCGGCGGGAAAGTCAACTGGGACGATTTGGGCAGAACCGTGCGCTACGCCGTCCGTTTTTTGGATGACGTCATTGACAATACCCCCTATTTCTTCGCTGAAAACGCCAACCAGCAACTCTCCGAGCGGCGGGTGGGGCTGGGCACAATGGGGCTGGCGGAAATGCTCATCCGCCTGAAATTGCCGTATGGCAGTCCCAAAGCCGAAAAATTCATCGACAAACTGTACAAATTCATCGCCACCGAAGCGTATCTCGCCAGCGCCGACAACGCCGCCGAAAAAGGGGCGTTCCCCAAATTCGACGCCGAGAAATTCCTGCAAAGCGGTTTTGTGCAACAATTGCCCGCCAACGTGCGCCAAGCCATCAAAGAAAAAGGGATTCGCAATGTCACCCTGCTGACGCAAGCGCCCACCGGCACCACCGGCACGATGGTCGGCACATCTACCGGCATCGAACCGTATTATTTCTGGGAATGGGAACGTATGGGGCGCATGGGAACCAACATCGAGCGGGTGGACGTGTACGACGAATGGAAATCGGCGCACCCGGATGAACCGTTGCCCGACTATTTCGTTTCCGCTATGGATTTGACGCCGGAAGAGCACGTGCGCGTGCAAGCCGCCATCCAAAAATGGGTCGATTCCAGCATTTCCAAAACCTGCAACACCCCCAACAATTACACCGTGGAACAAACCCGCGCCCTGTATGAACTGATGTATGACCTCGGCGCGAAGGGCGGCACAATTTACCGCGACGGCTCGCGGGATGAGCAGGTGCTGACGGCGAAAAAAGAGGAAAAACCCGCCGACGCGCCTGCGCCCCAGCTCACCGATTTCAAACCGCGCGTGCGCCCCACTGTGCTGCGCGGCGACACGTACCGGAAAGCGACGCCCATCGGCACGGCGTACATCACCGTGAATTACAACGGGCAGGGCAGAAATGAACCGTTCGAGGTCTTCATCAACGTGGCAAAAGTCGGCTCGGATGTGGCGGCGGATGCCGAAGGGCTGGGGCGGCTCATCAGCTTGATTTTGCGCATGCCCAGCCCGCTCAGCGCGTATGAGCGCGTACAGGACATCATCGCCCAATTGCGCGGCATCGGCTCCGGCAGACCGCACGGCTTCGGCAAAAAACGGGTGATGAGCCTGCCCGACGCGGTGGCGCAAGCGCTGGCGGAACACATCGGCTTCAATTCTCAAGCGGATTTGCCCGGCTTGCCGGACGAAGACGACGAAGAGGAAACATACGCCTTTCAATTGGATTTTTCATCCATCAAAGGGGACATCTGCCCCACCTGCGGCAACGCCACATTTCTGATGATTGAGGGATGCAAAAAATGCCACTCCTGCGGTCACAGCGAGTGTTGATGATTTTGTAGCCATACGGCATGGCAGGGTGCGACTCGTGAGCCACACCCTGCCATGCCGTTTCCCCTTCCTATCTCTATCCCTATCTCCATCCTCCCCACCCTTCCCCCCACCGTTTGCCCACACACCACATCGCACGTATAATTTTTATCGTAAATTCAATAAAAATGTGGTGATATGAAACGCAATTATCGTTTTGAAGAAAAACTGAAGAAACTTTTAACGCAGGAAGAAGGCGCGACCGTCAAAAACTGGGGCGGTAAATTGCCCATCGCGCTGGTATATGCGAACAGCTATCGGGTGGGGATGAGCAGTTTGGGCATGCAAACGCTGTATCGGCTTTTCAACAATGAGCCGGATGTGGTGTGCGAGCGGGTTTTTCACGGGTTGCAGCAGCCCCCCCGCCCCACCGACCCCATCATCTCTCTGGAATCGCAAACGCCATTATCCGAATTCCCGGTGATTGCCTTCAGCATATCGT
>CAZMXX010000302.1:0-5188 GCA_964570315.1 uncultured Anaerolineaceae bacterium
CCCCGATGCCACCCCTCACTGGCAGCCCGGCGGCTCGTCGCACGCGCCGTATCGAGCCTATTTTTCAAAGCCGCTCAATATGCGCCAATTCCTGCAATACATCGAAATGAACCTCGTTCCCGCCCACACCCCCCGCCCCGCCGGACCCGGCATCCTCATCATCTCAAAGGATGACGCTGCCCGAAATGCGGTGGTCGCTTTGCTGAAAGAACAGCAATACAACGCCTACGGCTACCCGCAATTCATCAAACCCGTGGAAAAAATCCGCAATTATCCGCCTTCCGTTTTAATTGTGGATGAATCGTTCCTCACCCCGTCGGCGTGGGAAGTTTTTTCCACCCTGCGCGAGCAGAATCCCATTTTCAATTTGGTGGTGATTGCTCCCCCCGGCGATGTCGCCCCGCCATATCTGCGCGATGTTGATTTCACCATCGTGCCGCCCATATCGCCGTGGCAAGTTTTGCGGCTGGTGGAAAGTCTGATTGATTACCGCCAAGCCAAAAAGCGCGCCGATTTCCTTTCGGAACAAATCACCCGGCTGAACGCGGAATTGGTGGAGGCGCGGCAGGCATTTCTGGCGCAAAAAGAAGAACTCGAATTTGTGAACCGGCGGTTACATGAACTGAGCGACCTGAAAGAAACGCTCACCGGTATGGTGGTGCATGATTTAAAAGCGCCGCTCAGCGCCATGATTGGCGCGCTCCAATTCATGACCATGGATCCCGGCAACACCATCACCGATGTGAGCCGCAGAATTCTCGATGGCGGTATGGCGGCGGCGGGACAAATGCAACGGCTCACCCACACCCTGCTGGACGAACACAAGCTGGAAAACAACCAATGGGTGCTGGAACGCGAGCCGGTCTCCCTGCCGGAACTGCTGGATGAAAGTCTGGCGACGCTGGGTCCCCTCCTGAAAATGAACCACGTCGAAGCCATCGTCGAAATTCCTCCCACCCTGCCCGACATCATGGCTGACCCCGCAATGCTCCAGCGGGTCATTGAAAATTTACTGGACAACGCCGTCAAATATTCGCCGGAAAATGAAACCATTTCCATCATTGCCAATCCTCTTGGGGAAATGGTGGAGGTCTGCGTGGCAGACCACGGCGAGGGCATCCCGCCGCAACACCGCAACCTGATTTTCGAGCGCTTTGCCCAGTTGGACACCCACACCGACCTCGGCAAAATTCGGAACGGCATCGGGCTGGGGCTGACCTTCTGCAAATTAGCCGTGCAAACAATGGGCGGCAAAATCTGGGTGGATGACCGCGACGATTTCGGCGCGGCATTCTGTTTCACCCTCCCCGCCGCAACCGGCGAAGAATAATCCCTCTCCAAATATTTACGTAAAATTTATGGCAAATCCCCCCTGTTTGACCGATAATAAGACTGGTGCAAAAATGCACTCTTTCTTTCAGTCACACAGGAGGCGCTATGCAAAGCTCCGATTTCATAAAAATTGCCATTGAAGCCATCGTAACCATGACCATCGTCAATGGATTTGCGTATTATCTTTCCCGCAAAGGACTGGCAACCAAAATCCTGCTGATGACCTCTCCCACCATTGCCGTCGCTTTTTTGCTGGGGATGATGTTCATGCAATTCGGATTCACGCCGGTCACGGCAGCCATCTTTTTCATCGGCAGTCTGGCAGTGAGTATGCTGTTCATCTGGGCGGTATTCAAATGGCTGGTCAAACCCATCAACGACATCGCCCGCATCAGCGGAAAAATTGCCGGGGGCGATTTATCGCTGAATGAAGAAATCGCCGTGCGCGGCAAAGATGAAATCGCGGAAATGATGCGCGCCGTCTCGGCGATGCTGGAATATCTGCGGAACATCGAAGCCGTCGCCGCCTCCATCGCCGACGGCAATCTGGGCATCCACGTCTCCCTTTCTTCCGCAAACGACAAACTGGGGCAAAGTCTGCTGCAAATGATCAACTCATTGCAGCTTCTGATTGGCAATCTGCAAACGGAGGCGACGCAAGTTGCCGCCGCCAGCGCCGACCTTTCGGAAATGACGGCGGATTCGCGCACCGCCACGCTGGATGTCTCCGCCCGCATGGAACAGCTCACCGAGCAGTTGCAGGCGCAGGCGCACACCCTCGACACCACCGCCAACGCCATCGAACAGATGCTGGGCGCAATCCACGACATCGCCCGGGGGGCGCAAACGCAGTCGGAAGCGGTCAATCAGGCGGCAACCATCGCCGAAGAAATCAGCGCCGCCATCACCCAAGTGGCGCAGAACACCCAAGCCGGAGCGGCGGGCGCGGCGCGAGCGGCTCAAACCGCGCATGACGGCGCACAAACGGTGGAACAAACCGTCGTCGGGATGACCCGTATTAAAAAAACGGTGGGGGTTTCCGCGCAAAAGGTCAAAGAGATGGGGAGGCAATCCGAAAGAATTGGGGACATCATTGAAACCATTGATGAAATTGCCGCGCAGACGAATTTACTGGCGTTGAACGCCGCCATCGAAGCCGCCCGTGCCGGGGAACACGGCAAAGGGTTCGCCGTGGTGGCGGATGAAGTGCGGAAACTGGCGGAAAAATCGGCGGGAGCGACGCAGGAAATTGCCGGACTGCTGTCGGGTATCCAGCAAGTGGTGGCGGAAGCCGTCGCCGCGATGGACGAAGGCACAACGGAGGTGGACGCCGGGATGCACCGCGCCACCGAGGCGCAGCAGGCGCTCTCCAACATCATCGCCGCCGCCGAAGAGGTGAGCCGTCAGGTGGAGGAAATCGCCGCCGCCGCGCAACACATCGGCGCCTCATCCCACACCCTGACCGAATCCATCACCGTGATGCGCGATGTGGTGGAATCGAACACCGCCGCCACCGAGCAGATGGCGGGACAATCCACCGAAGTGAAAGACACGCTGGCACACGCCACGGACGTCAGCGCCACCAGCCGGGACATGGTGGTTGAAGTGCGCAACATCAGCGAAACGATGCGCCGGAAGGTGGAAACCGGCTCGGAATCGGCGCAATCTCTGAAAGAGATGGCGGATGCCATGAAAACGATGGCGGCAAAGTTCAAATTGAACGGCGCAAGCCGCTAATCCCGTTTCCCCCGTTTCACCGCCACAATTTCCGCGATGATGGACAACGCAATCTCCTGCGGTCCCTGCGCGCCCAAATCCAACCCGATGGGCGCGTGAATGCGCCCGATGTCCGCCGCACTCAGCCCCATTTCTTTGAGCGCCGCCACCCGTTTGGCGTGCGTCCGTTTCGACCCCAGCGCACCGATATATCGCACCGGATATTTCAGCGTCTCCGCCAGCGCCGGATTGTCGAAAGTTTCATTGTGGCTCACAAAAACCACATAACACCCTTCGTCCAGCGACATCTCCGCCAGCGCATCCGCCGGGAATCGCACCACCAGCTCATCCACCTGCGGAAACCGCTCCCGCGAAGCGAACACATCGCGCGGGTCAATCACAATGGTGCGAAAGCCCAGCTCTTTGGCGAAGGTCGCCAGCACCATCGCAATATGCACCGCCCCTACCACAATCAATCGCTGGGCGGGGGGATAGACCTCAATGAACACATCAGCGGTGGCGGACTCCCCCGCGAACACCTGCCGCGCCGAGCGTTGCGCGCGCATCAAATCCAGCGCCGCTGCCCGCACCGGCTCAGTGAATTCCCCCAGCGAGCCTTCCGCCCGTCCATCGGGGAAGACCAGCATTTTTCCCCCCAACGGCACACCATCCACCACCGTTGCCACCGCCACCATTTTTTGCGCCACCAGCGTTTGCTTCAACGTTTGAAACAAGGTCATCGCCGCCCCCTCACCAGTTCAACGGTTCAATATACACATCAATATTGCCGCCGCAGAGCAAGCCCACCGCCTCAAACGCCATCTCATCGGTGATGCCGTATTCAATCAATTTGGGGCGATTTTCCTTCAGCACCCGTTGCGCCTCCTGAAAAACGTTCCCTTCCACGCACCCCGCGCTCACCGAGCCGACCATATCCCCCGCCGATGAAACCGCCATTTTCGACCCCAGCGGGCGCGGCGCAGAGCCGTACACCTTCACCACCGTCGCCAGCACAACCTTTTTTCCGTCCGCCAGCCATTGTTCCACTTCCGGCAAAATCTCTCGCATTGCCATACCTCCATTTTTTACTGATGATCCACCTTCGCCGCGAAATTTCGCAGGGATGCCGCCGCATTTTTCAACAGCGGGTTGCCATGTCCGAAACAAATAATTTCCGGCGACAGCGCGGCAATCCGTTTCACCGAAGCGATATTCGCCGCCATGTCGGGCGTGAATGCCGCAAAGGGCAACTGCCGCCCCCACAGATTCAGCACCACGTCGCCGCAAAAAAGCAAACGGCGTTCCGGATGCCAAAAAACCAGATGCCCCGGCGTGTGTCCGGGGGTGAGCAGCGCCTGCAACCCGCCCAACGCCTCGGGGATGGTATCGCCGTCGTTGAGCCGGACATCCACCGGCGTGCCGGGCAGCAATACCGCATCCCGCGCCATCCACCGCGCCGAGAGCGGAATCTCGGCGCGCGGGGGGTAGACCGGCTTCTCCTGCCCTGCCACCATCGGCGTTTCCAATGCCGAAGCGAAGATCCGCGCCCCCGACATCCGCCGGAGTTCCGGCAAGCCGCCGACGTGGTCGGCGTGGGCGTGGGTAATCAAAATGCGTTTCACATCGGTGATTTGGTAGCCGTGCGCCGACAATTGCCGCGCGATTTTCTGCGGCGCAGACGAAATCCCCGCATCAATGAGGGTGATGCCGTCGGGGTCGGTAATGGCGTACACCCGCCCCATTCCCAGCCCGGAAAAGCCGAATACGTTTGCCGTAATTTGCCGCATAATTGTGCCTCAATGTCCTGTGGTTTTTTTATCGCCCGGATATTGTAATCTGCCGCCGCAATGATGGCAAAATCGGCATTGCCGCCCCCGAATAATCGGCTCAACTTGACGTAACACCTGCGGTATGATATGATATTTATGTCATCTTGAGGTGTTTTGCGGAGGAAGTCCAAGACTTCTCTGAAAAAGCATGTTTTCACCGCCAAGACACCAAGAGCGCAAAGATTTTTTGGAAAAAACACCGGAAGACCGTAAAAAACGCAAAATGATACTGAATCTTAAATCTTATTTTCTTGGCATCCTTTGCGTCTTGGCGGTTCATTTTTTTGACCTTTTTGCAGCGGAGTCAGTCC
>CAZMXX010000303.1:0-5171 GCA_964570315.1 uncultured Anaerolineaceae bacterium
ATTTCACCCCCAGCAGACGGTACATCGCGCTGTCGCGCCGCCCGACGCCCTGCCAGAATCGGGTGGTGTCCGCCAGCGTGAGCGGATTGTACAGCCCCCACACATCGTACAGCCCGTTGAGGAGCGCGGTATCGGGTTGCCACAAATGCCACACGTCGGTGGTCACTTCGATGCGGTTGATACCCGCATTCTCCTGCAGAAATTCAATCGCGGCGGGATGGTCGAATCCGGCGGTGGGGTCGCTGTGCCCGATGTCCACATTCGCCCCTAAACTGAACAAATCAAGCGCGATGATGGCAACCGCAGCCACTCCGATGGCGACGGCACGCAATCGCCCCCGTTGAATTAATGCCAGCAAAAGCCAGCTCGCGCCCGCCAGCAGCAGGAATATCACCAGCCCGGTGACTGCGCCCTGCGCTCGCCGGAAGATGTCCGGATTGCGGTCTTGGGTTATCAGCAGTGAAAAATACGCCAGCGGCGCGCCGACCACCGTCAGCCCGCCGAGCGCCCAGCCGAGCGGTTTCAGCCAGCTCGCCAGCCGGGTGCGCAGGGCGGAAAATTCATCGCTCATCAGCCGGTGAATGCCGACCGCCGCCAGTCCCGCCAGCGTAAAATCGAGCAGGAAGATGTAGCGGGCGGGGGCGCGGAACTGCCCGTAACCCGGCGCAAGGGAGAGCCAGCCGTGCAGGATGGAACTGTCGCCCAACGCCAGCAGAAAGCTCACGCCCGCCAGCAGAATCAAAAAGCGGGTGTGACGGTCTTTCTGCCACCACGCGCCCAGCGCCGCCGCCAGCAGGGTGAAAATGCCGATATAACCCGTCTCCACCCGCTGCCACGCTCCCCAGTGCAGGGCGGGGTCGCGCCCGAAGAAGTTGGGGATGAGCAAGCCAATCAACTGTGCGGGGTGGAGGGAATATTGCGCCGCTTCGGGGTAGGGCAGGTCGGCGCGGGGGGTGAAACGGCTCATCTCCAGCGTGGGAATGAGCCACAACGCCGAAAGCCCGACCATCACCAGCACGGCGAGCAAAAGGAGTGAAAAGTGATGCGTGAAACGTGATGCGTGATGCGTGATGCGTGATGCGTGATTTTGAACTTTGGACTGCGGAGTGCCTGCCAATTTTGCATTTTGCATTTTGAAATTTGCATTGGCAACTTCCCACAGCGTCAGCAAGCCCATCGCCAGCAGGATGAAAAGGGTGATTTGCATGTGTCCCGCCAGCGTGGCGATTGCCAGCACTGCACCCGCCGTCACCGCGCACCGCGCCGAACATTCCGCCAGCGCTTTGTGGAAAAAGAGCATCACCGGCGGCAGCCACGCCGCCACGGCAATCATGTTCAAATTGCCGAAATGAACGATGAACAGGTCGGAAAATTCAAACGCCAGCGCCCCGGCGAATGCTGCCAGCGGGTGCAGGCGCACGGTTTTCGCCAGCGGGCTGTGTTGCAGATACAGAAACATCCCGAACCCCGCCAGCCAGAAATGGAAAATCGCCAGCAGTTCCAGCGTGCGCACGGTGATATTTCCGTTCAGCAGAAAGACCGGCAGGTTGACGGGATAAAACAGCCCCGATTGCGGGTCGGCGGCGAAGGGTGCGCCGCTGTACAGGTGCGGATTCCAGAGGGGGATGATGCCCTGCCGCAGACTTTCGGCGGCGAAGCGGTAATTGGGCAGCAAAAAAGGCACGAGGTCGCCGCCGCCGGCGGGCATCCACGTGTTGGGGGTGAAGAGCACCTGCCAGAAAAAGCCCATCGTGGCGAGCGCGAGCGCCGCCCCGGCAACGAGGGCGAATTTTATGGCGTTGCGGGCATCGGGCTGAACATTCACCGGCTAGGAAATATCCCCGGACAGTCCCGTTATCAGGGCTTGTCGGATGTCATGCGGGATGGCGGGACCTTTATTTTGCTCGCGGATGAAGGATTTCAATTTGGTGGATTTCAACACCGGGATGACGGGGTCGTTCACCGTCAAATCCACATCCGGGTTGGTGAAGACGATGAGCGGTTGCAGGGGAACGTCGGCATCTTCCGGCAGAATATTCTTCAGTGTTTTTGCGGCGTTGGCGGCATTTTGTTGCGCTTCCAGCGTCGGGTTGCCGAAACTCTCTTCCGCGAAAAACCGGAGCGCCCGCATCAGCGAAAAGGGGCGTTTCCATTTTTCCCCGTCCACCGAGACGGTATCTTTCTGCCCTTTGGTGGTGATGACGTACACTTTGTGCGGGGTGAGCAGAATGTGGGGCGCTTTGTGGAGGTAGTTGAACAGATAATGTTTGCTGTCGAAACCTTTGAGCGCTTTTGCCAGCGTTTGGTCGGCGCGGGGTTCGCGCACCCAATGGTTCACCAGATGCGAGCTGATATTCGACATGATGAAGCCCAGCACCAGCAGGACGAGCGTGCCGTAAAAGTAGATGGGGGTGATTTGACCGTCGTTGCTGTTGCGCAAACTGAGGATGTTCAGCCCCAGCCCGCCGAGCAAAAGCACCATCGCAATCGGCGAGAGAATATTCGCCAGCTTTTTCCGTTTTGCAATTAATGGTTCGTTGGTGATGATTTTCATGGGGTTCCTTTCAGGGGTGTTCAGGGTCTCAAGTCTCAAGTCTCAAGTTTCAGGTTTCAGGTTTCGGTGTCACGCATCACGTGTCACGTATCACGTATCACGTATCACGCTTCCAGTCCCGCTTTTATCGCGCCGATGATGTCATTTTCCACCGCGTTTTTCGCGGCACGAATGGCGTTGCGGATGGTGTATGCGTCCGAGCGTCCGTGGGTGATGATGGTCACGCCGTCCACGCCGAGGAGTGCGCCGCCACCGAATTCTCGGTAATCGAGCTTCTTTTTCACACCGCGAAACGCCGGTTTCGCCAGCAGTCCGCCGACCATCGCCAGCGGGCGGGCGCGGATTTCCGTTTCAATCGCCCCCATCAGCATCTTGGAGAGTCCTTCGGCGAATTTGATGATGACATTGCCGGTGAAGCCGTCGGTCACGATGACATCCGCCAGTCCGGCGGTGATGTCTTTCCCTTCCACGTTGCCGGTGAAATTGTAGGGCGCATCTTTCATCATCGCCGCTGCTTCGATGACCAGCATGCTCCCCTTTCCTTCTTCCTCGCCGGTGGAAACAATACCCACGCGCGGGTTGGGGATACCCAGCACTTTTTCGGCGTACAGGCTGCCCATCAATCCAAATTGAACCAGATATTCCGGCTTGACATCGGTGTTCGCGCCGACATCGAGCAGAAAGGTGAATCCGTATTCGGATTGGGTGGGAAAAATGGTGCTGAGCGCCGGACGTTTGATGCCCCGAATCCGCCCCAGCCCGAAGAGCGCCGCCGCCAGCGCGCCGCCGCTGTTCCCCGCCGTGACGAAGGCTTGGCTCGCGCCCGTTTTCACCTGCCGCACGGCGACGTTCATGCTGGCGTCTTTTTTGGCTTTCACCGCTTGCGAGGGATGGTCGTCCATTTCAATCACCTCACTGGCGGGAACGATGGGCACATCCAGCCCGGTGGTATCATGTTTGGCGAGTTCCGCCGCCAGCGCATCCGGTTTGCCCACCAGTTGCACCGTCAGCCCGAAATCCCGCGCCGCCCACACTGCGCCGTGAACCGTCACCTCCGGGGCGTGGTCGCCGCCCATTGCGTCCAATGAAATAATCATACCTGTGTCTCCGTTGCGCGATATTTTCCGGTTCGATTATAGCAATAAATCGCTGAAAGAGCGAATGCAATTCCCCCAAAATTGCCGCTTGTGGTAAACTCTTTCGGAATTACGAATTACGAATTACGAATTACGAATGACAATTGACCCATGACCAATAACCAATCTGCTTTTTCCTTTGAACTGATAAAAGAGGACACCCGCACCAATGCCCGTGTGGGGGTCATCCACACCCCGCACGGCGACATCCCCACGCCGGTGTTCGCGCCGGTGGGCACGCAAGCCACCGTCAAAACCCTTTCGCCCGCCGATTTGCACGGTTTGGGCGCAACGCTCATCCTGTCGAACACGTATCATCTGTACATGCGTCCCGGCGCGGATTTAATCGCCGAGTTCGGCGGGTTGCACAATTTTATGCGCTGGGATGCGCCCATCTTGACCGATTCGGGTGGGTTTCAGGTGTTCAGTTTGCAGGGGCTGCGCAAAATTGATGATGATGGTGTCACTTTCCGTTCACATCTGGACGGCTCGAAACACCGTTTTACGCCGGAAAAGGTCATCGAGATTCAGGAAAAAATCGGCGCGGACATCATCATGTCCTTCGATGAATGTGCGCCGCCGCACGATTACGAATACAACAAAATCGCGCTGGAACGGACGCATCGCTGGGCGGAACGGGGGCTGAAGGCACACACCCGCGCCGACCAAGCGCTGTACGGCATTGTGCAGGGGGGCGTTTTCCCCGATTTGCGCGAGCAGAGCGCGACATTTTTGGCGCGCCTCGATTTTCCGGGCTACAGCATCGGCGGGTTGAGCGTGGGCGAATCGAAGGCGGAAATGCACGCCATGCTCGGCGTGGTGCATCCCATTTTGCCGAAGGACAAACCGCGCTATTTGATGGGCGTCGGCAGTCCCGAGGATATGTTCGAGTGTGTGGCGCGCGGGGTTGACCAATTTGACTGTGTGCTGCCGACGCGCATCGCGCGGCACGGGGCGGTTTTCACCCCGCAGGGGCGCATCAATCTGCGCAAGGCGCAATACGCCCGCGAGCACGCCCCCATCGACCCGACCTGCACCTGTTACACCTGCCGGAATTTCAGTCTGGCATACCTGCGCCATCTGGTCAAAGCGAATGAAATTCTGGGCATGCATCTGGCAACCGTGCACAACATCCACTTTCTGCTGAATATCATGCGCAACATCCGCGAAAGTATTTTGAATGACACATTTGTGGAATATAAATCGGAATTTTTGGCGGAGTGGCATCAGGGTATAGGGAGCAAAAAGTAGGGAGCAGGGGAGATGAGCAGCATTGTTCGGTTTGAGCAGTTGTTAGCATGGCAGGAGGCGCATCAATTGGTTTTGCAGGTTTATCAAACGACCAAACAATTTCCCACCGATGAAAAATTCGCGCTGATTTCTCAAATGCGCCGTGCGTCCATTTCGATTCCGGCGAATATCGCTGAGAAAGTGTTTTAAAAATAGATTAAGGAGGAAATGCAACCTTTTTTGCCAATCGT
>CAZMXX010000304.1:0-5168 GCA_964570315.1 uncultured Anaerolineaceae bacterium
GCCGACCAACGCCAACAGAATGATGGCAATTGCGGGAAGGATAAATTTTCGTTTCATGACACCTGTCACTTTCTAATCGTCGTCTCAGCCGTCATCGGTGCGGGCGTTGCGCTGTTTGAACATGGCATATGCCACAATCGCACCGAAGCCCACACCGAAAATCAGTCCGTTCAATGTGTTGCCGGTAACCATCCCAATGACGATACCCAGCGCAATCGCAACGGCGATTCGTGTCCCTGCGCCCATAATCTACCTCAATAAAGTATACCCGATTGCTACCAGCGCCGCGAGCACGCCCAGCGCCAGCAATATGAAAATCAAATTACGGCGAGTGGGCGGAGAAGCGTCCCAGCCGGCGGGGTTCAACGTGAGTCCGATTGCCGCGCCGATGGCGAGTCCTGCGCCGATGCCCACCGCGATGTTTCCGAGCGCCACACCCAACGCGGTGCCAATGGCGATGCCAATGGCGATGCCGGTGCCGATATTCAGTGTTTTCTGCTTGCTCATGGTCGCAATATCCTTTCGCTATTCGTATCGCAGGGCGTCAATCGGACTGAGCCGCGCGGCACGGGTGGCGGGGTAAATCCCGAAGAAGATCCCCACTGCCAAACTGAATCCGGTTGCCAACAACACCGCTCCCGGCGTGACCACCGTGGTCATATCTGCCAAATTTCCAATTAATACCGACCCCAGCACCCCCAACAGGATACCGATGGCGCCGCCGATAATCGAAATGACAATCGCTTCAATTAAAAATTGCGAAAGGATGTCGCTCCGTTTAGCGCCGATGGCTTTCCGCAAGCCGATTTCGCGCGTCCGTTCCGTGACCGAGACGAGCATGATGTTCATGATGCCGATGCCGCCCACCACCAGCGAAATACCGGCGATGGAACCGAGCACGATGGTGAAAATGGCGGTGATGTCGCCGAAGACGGCAATCAAATCCGCCTGATTGATGACCGTGAAATCGTCATCATCTTTGAAGCTGATGCGGTGACGTTCCCGCAAAACCTCGGCGATTTCATCGGCGGCGGTGTCCATTGCGTCTTCCGAGACGACCTGCGCGTAAATGACCGAAACGATGTACGAGCCGCGCACCACCGGCGCGGAGAAAAGTCGGCTCTGCGCGGTGGAAATGGGGATGAGAATCACGTTGTCCTCATCGCCGCCGAAGCCGCCGCCGCCCCCTTTTTCGGTCAGCACCCCTTTGATGCGGAAGGGAATGTCGTTGATTTTGATGGTTCGCCCTACAATGGCGATGTACGGTTCATCGGGGAAGAGGTTTTTCGCCACCCGCGCGCCAATCAGCGCCACGCGGGAACGTCCGGAAACGTCGCTGTTGCTGATGAATTCCCCTTCGTCCACCTTGAAATTGCGCACCGAGCCGTATTCCGGG
This sequence comes from uncultured Anaerolineaceae bacterium, assembly GCA_964570315.1. GTDB lineage: Bacteria > Chloroflexota > Anaerolineae > 4572-78 > 4572-78 > JANTHQ01. The sequence goes on from CAZMXX010000304.1 coordinate 1,397, forward strand.
GTCACCCCGTCCACGGTGGTGTAGGTATCCCTTTTCCCCGCTACCGCCAACCCGCTGCGCGAATAGGCGGGGGCAATGGCGGCGACATCCGGCACGCGGAACACATCCCGCAACGCTTCCGCGTCATCCATGGTGAGCGGTTGCGCCCCCCGGCTGGATCGTGCGCTGCCGGGTCCGCTGTTGTTCAATTGCCCCGGTACAACAAAGAGCAGGTTTGTGCCCAGACTGGCAAATTGCTGGTTGATGTACGATTCGAACCCCTGCCCGACGGAGATGAGCGCGATAACCGCGCCCACGCCGATGATGATACCGAGCATGGTGAGGATGGAACGAAGTTTATTGACTGCCAGACTGCGCAAGGCGATGAGTAGATTTTCGGTGATTTGCATGGTTTGTGTCTCAGGTTTCAGGTTTCAGGTCTCAAGTCTCAAGTTTCAGGTTTCAAGTCTCAGGTTCGATGTTGAACTTTAGACTTGGGACATTGAACTTGGGACAAGTGTCTACTCGGTTAAATCACGGGCGCGAACGCTGTATGCCCGCTCCCCGGCGAGTTTCGGTTGCCGCACGGTTTCATCGCTGATGATCCTGCCGTCCGCCAGCCGGATGATGCGCCGGGTGTGCCGGGCAATCTCCGGCTCGCGGGTTACAAAGACGATGGTGATGCCGTTTTCATCGTTCAGTCGTTGAAAAATCGCCATAATCTCCGCCCCCGATTTCGAGTCGAGGTTGCCGGTCGGTTCATCCGCCAAAATGATGCTCGGTTCGTTCACCAGCGCGCGGGCGATGGCCACCCGCTGCTGCTGCCCGCCGGAAAGCTCGTTCGATTTGTGGTGGATGCGGTCGCCCAGCCCCACGCTTTCCAGCGCGGCGATGGCGCGGCGGTGGCGTTCTTTGCGGGGGACGCGGCTGTAAACCATCGGCAGTTCCACATTCGCCAGCGCGCTGGTGCGCGGCAAAAGGTTGAAATTCTGAAAAACGAAGCCGATTTTCTGGTTGCGGATGGTCGCCAGTTCATTGTCGTCCATCAGCCCCACGTCCTGCCCGCCGAGCAGATATTGCCCGTCGGTCGGTTTATCCAGACACCCGATGATGTTCATCAGCGTGGATTTCCCGGAGCCGGAGGGTCCCATAATGGCAATTAATTCCCGTTCGCACACTTGCATGGACACCCCGCGCAGGGCACGAACTTCGATGTCGCCCATCCGGTATACTTTGGTGATGTCTTTTATTTCAATTACGGATGTTTCGGTCATAATCTTGGGTATCCGTTCATTATCCGCCGCCGATGGCTTGCCGCAACTGTTCACGGCGCGAGCTTTGCTGAATGGCGATGACATCGCCCGCTTCCAGCCCGCTCACAATTTCGCTGACCGTGGCGCTGCGCTGTCCCAGCACAATTTCCGTGCGCTCCAGCCGTTTATCGTCAATCACTTTGTCCACATATGCCGTCCCCGTTTCGCGGTCAATTTGGATGGCGCGATTCGGCACCACCACCACATTTTCGAGCCGTTGCGTCTCGATGGTGGCATTCACATTCATCCCGATTTTAAAGGGCGCGTTTTCGCTGTTGATGATGACCGTGACGGGGTACGCCACAATGCCGGTGCCGGATGCCACCGGCGCGACGCCCACCGTTTCAACCGTGCCGGAAAACTCTGCATCGGGCAAAGAGTCCAGCGTGATGACCACGGGCTGCCCCGGCGCAATGCGGTTGATGTCAATTTCATCCACTTCCACCTCCATTTTGAAGGCGGACAAATCGGCGACGACCATCGCCACGGGGGCAATGCCGGTCGGTTCGTTTTCTTTAATGCTGATTCTGGTGATTGTCCCCGCAATCGGGCTGAAGAGCCGCGCTTTTTCCAGCGCCCGTTTTGCTTTTTGCAGATTGACTTCCGCCGCATCCACGGCGGCTTGGCTGATGGCGATATCTTCCGGGGTGGGTCCGGCAAGGAGGCGCTGGAGGGTGGCTTTCGCTTGCGCCACCTGCGCGCGGGCGGCGGCAACTTGCCCCGCATCCGCCCCGTCGAGCACCTTTTGCAGGTTGGCTTCGGCTTGCGCGACTTGCGTTTGCGCCGCCAGAATATCGGCATTGTCGGCGTTTTTCATCGCCAGATTGTAATTTGCCTGCGCCGTTTCATAATCAATGGTCGCCTGTTCCAGCATCAGCCCCTGAATTTCGGCGGCGCGGGAATCATACGCCACTGCGTTGTACGCATCCTGCGCCTGTTTGAGCGCGATTTCCGCGCGGCGGAGACCGGCGGCGGCAACGGTGATGGCATCGGCGTTGGGTCCCTGCGTGATGCGTTTGAGGTTGGCGCGGGCGCTTTCGAGCGCGGCTTGCGCGGCGGCAATATCCGCCTCCGATGCCCCCTTCAGGAGCGAATCGAGGTTCGCCTGCGCGCTGTCCAGCGATGCTCGCGCGGCATCAATGTCGTTTTGGTTGGGCGGGGCGAGTAATTTTTGATGCTGCGCCCGCGCCCGCGACAAATCAATTTCCGCCAATTGCACCGCTTCTTCCAAATCGGTGGTATCGAGTTCCGCCAGCAGGGTTCCGTTTTCCACCCGTGCGCCTTCGGTCACATGAATTTTTGCCACCGTCCCCGGTATTTGGAAGGTCAGATTCACCGCGTCCCGCGCTTGCAGGCGGGCGGCGGTATCAACCGTGGCAACGATGGTGTCTGTCTTCACCGTCAGCGTTTCGATGTTTTCATCTTCGGAAACGCTGTACGGTTTGGGCGAAAGATATACCGTGCTGACAAACCCGATGCCCAACACCCCCGCCAGAATACCGATGATAATCAATGCTCGTTTCATTATAAAAACTGTCCTTTTCCGTGAATTATCCCAGACCGCCGGAGAGCAGTGTGCCGCCGACCGCCAGCCCGATGGAGATTGCCGCATAAACCAGCGCAATCACAATTGATTTCATCCGGCTGAATTTGGTGACCACCCCCAGCCCGATAACCAGCAGCACAAAGTGCCATAGCCAGAAAACATCGGCGAAGGAAAGCACCGCCAGCATGGTGTTTCCGCTGTCTTGGGCGATGTCCCCGCTGGCTACCAATGCGCCCAGTCCGGTATAAACGGGGAATTTCCCCAGAATACCGATGGCGGCAGATTGCACCAGATTGCGCAGGGCAAGGGGGATGGACGCCCACGCCACCACGTTGAAAACCGCGCCGAATTTCAACTCATCTGCGCCGATGACCAGCGCCAGAAAGTAGAAAAGTCCGCCCGCCGCCAGCCAGACGATTGGGGTGAAAATGCTGCCGGTGATAGCGCCGACGAGCGCCAAAAACCCCGGCGAACGGAAACGCGCCGATTGTTCCAGCGCATCTTTCATTTCGCTGGCGGACATGCCGCTGTTGGCGAGCTGGTTCTTCACCGCCAGCTCGGAAATTTCGGCGGTGTGGGGCGCTGCCACAATGGCGGCAACAATCACCCCGATGATTGCCAGCACGAGCGGCAACGCCCATTTCCAGCGGGGGTGTTCCACCACGGCGGTGAAAGTTTCACGCGGTTTATCAATAATGCTCAACAATAATCCCCAAACAGAGGGAGCCGGTACAACAGTGTCAGTGGTCATAGTTGAATCCTTTCTAAATCTACAACACCGGTCACGCAGTATTCAATACGGGAGAGTGGCGGAAAAGTTTCAGGGTATGTACAAAAAGCCTGACATATAATTAATGGGTAGTGGTTATTTTTGACAGCAGTGGTTAAAATTGACTGACAGGATACGCAAGTGTCATTGCGAGGCGTGCAACGC
>CAZMXX010000305.1:0-5111 GCA_964570315.1 uncultured Anaerolineaceae bacterium
CGAATGCGCCGTGCGTGGCGGTGTGACTGTCGCCGCAAACAATGGTCATCCCCGGCTGGGTCGCGCCAAGTTCGGGTCCGATGACGTGGACAATACCGCGATTCGGGCTGTCCATGCCCATCAGCGGAATGTTGAATTCGGCGCAGTTTTTTTCCAACTGCGAAATCTGTTTCACAATCATCATATCGGTGATGGGGACATCGGGGGGGGTGGTGGGAATGCCGTGATCCATCGTCGCCAGCGTTTGCGACGGGCGGCGCACCGTGAGTCCCTTTTCGCGCAAGCCGGTGAATGCCTGCGGCGAGGTCACTTCATGCACCAGATGGAGGTCAATGTACAGCACGGCGGGATTGCCGTTTTCATGAACCACAACGTGGTCATCCCAAATTTTTTCAAAAAGTGTGCGAGGGGTGTTGGTCATTGGTTTTGAATCCTCAATTGATAGTTTTGGTGTGTGATACGTGATACGTGAAACGTGATGCGTGATAAATTCACGTTTCACGTCATCACGTTTTCACGCTTTCTGCCCAATCACCGCCGATTGCTCTTCGCGGGCGGCGAGCATTTTGTTGAGTGCGCTCATGTAGGCGCGGGCGCTGGCGACCACAATGTCGGTGCTGGCGCCGTGTCCGCTGAAGGTGCGCGTGCGTTCCGCGCCGGTCTGCGGGTTGGTGCGGCTGGATGCGCCGCCGTTGTGCGGTTGAATGCGGATGGTCACTTCACCCAGCGAGTCAATCCCTTCCGTCACCGCTTTGACCACAAATTCCGTCAGGGTGTTCGGCTCGCCCACAATGCGGTTGATCGCTTTGTAGACTGCGTCCACGGGTCCCGTGCCGATGGCGGCGTCTTCCAGTTCCGCGCCGTTGGGGTCAATCAGGCTGATGGTAGCGGTGGAACGGGTATGGTCACCGCAGGTGACATGCACCGCCTGCAATTTCCAAAATTCGGGCGGCTGGTAAATTTCATCGGTGATGATGGCTTCCAAATCCGCGTCAGTGACCACTTTCTTTTTATCGGCAATTCGTTTGAAGCGGTCAAAAGCCTGATTCAACTCTTCCTGCGACAAATCGCCATAGCCCAACTCTTCCAACCGCACTTTGAAGGCGTGTCGTCCCGAATGTTTGCCCAGCACCAGCGAACTCGCCGCCAACCCGACCGTTTCGGGGCGCATAATTTCATAGGTGGAATGATGTTTCAACATCCCATCCTGATGGATGCCCGCTTCATGGGCGAAGGCATTCGCGCCGACAATGGCTTTGTTCGGTTGGATGGGGATGCCGGTATACGCGCTGACCATACGGCTGGCGCGGGTAATTTGGGTGGTGTCAATATTGGTGGCGACGGGGAACTGCTGCGGGCGGGTGGCAATTGCCATCACCACCTCTTCCAAGCTGGTATTGCCCGCGCGCTCGCCGATGCCGTTGATGGTCACTTCCACCTGCCGCGCACCGTTCGCCACGCCCGCCAGCGTGTTCGACGTTGCCAGCCCCAAATCGTTGTGGCAGTGGGTTGACCAGATGGCTTTTTCCGCGCCGGGGGTATTTTCAATCAGATATTTTATCAGCCAACCGAACTCTTCCGGGGTGGTATAACCGACGGTGTCAGGAATGTTGAGGGTGGTTGCCCCCGCTTTGATAGCTTCGCCGAGCACCACCGTCAGAAATTCGGGGTCGGAGCGTCCGGCGTCTTCCGGCGAAAATTCGATGTCGTCGCACAGGGTTTTGGCATACGACACCGCCGCAATCACCTGCTCGATGCACTCCTCGCGGTCAATTTTCAATTTGTGTTTCAAGTGAATATCGGAGGTTGCCAAAAAGGTGTGGATGCGATGGCGCGGGGCGGCTTTCACCGCCTCATACGCCCGTTTGATGTCCTGCTCGCGGGCGCGCGCCAGCCCAGCGATGGTCATCGGTTGTCCGGATTTGCGCCCTTCGGTGAGAGAACCCACTTCTTCCGCGATGCGGCGCACGGCTTCAAAATCGCCGGGGGAGGCGATGGGGAAACCGGCTTCGCACACATCCACGCCGAGGCGGGAAAGTTGGCGGGCGATTTCCAGTTTTTCATCCATGTTGAGGGTTGCGCCGGGGCTTTGTTCGCCGTCGCGCAGGGTGGTGTCAAAAATAATCAGGGTATCTTTTTGTACGGGTACGGGTACGTCTGTTTCCATTTTTATCGCTCCATTTTCCGGTGAATTGACAGGCGCGTGATGCGTGAAACGTGATGCGTGATGATGCGAAAAATCACGTTTCACGTTTTCACGTTTCACCCGGCACACGCCCGTCAGGTGTTTTTTCATGTTGCCAAAGGTCACTCAAATCATTAAGGTCACTTTCCAAAGGGATTACCTCCTTTTGGGCGGTTGGTGGTCAGTTTTCAGTCGTCAGCTATCAGCTATCAGTGCTCAGCTTTTGTGCTGAACGCTGATTGCCGATAACTGATTGCCGGTGACTGACCACTGAAAACCGATAACTATTCCACTTCCACCGCGCCGAGCCACGGCATCATGCCGCGCAATTGTTTGCCGACCTGCTCCACCCGGCTGCTGCGAGCGGCTTTGCGCTGTGCGTTGAACCACGCGCGCCCGGTGGCGTTTTCTTCAATCCACTCTTCGGCGTATGCCCCCTGCTGGATGTCCTGCAACATTTTTTTCATCGCCGCACGGGTTTCATCGGTGATGATTTTAGGTCCGCCGGTGTAATCGCCGTGTTCGGCGGTGTCGCTGACGCTGTAGCGCATGTAGCTCAATCCACCCTGATAAATCAGGTCAACGATGAGCTTCATCTCGTGGACGGTTTCAAAATAGGCGATTTCCGGCTGGTAGCCCGCTTCCACCAGCGTGTTGAAGCCGGCTTCCATCAGCGCGGAAATGCCGCCGCAAAGGATGGCTTGCTCGCCGAAAAGGTCGGTTTCGGTTTCCTCGGCGAAGGTCGTTTCGATGATACCCGCGCGTCCGCCGCCGATGGCGCAGCCATACGCCAGCGTGGTTTCTTTCGCTTTGCCGGTGTAATCTTGCTCCACCGCCAGCAGACAGGGCGTGCCCATTCCTTCGACGAAAACTTCCCGCACCCGATGACCGGGCGCTTTGGGGGCAATCATGCTCACGTCCACAAAATCGGGGGGGACAATCTGCCCGAAACGGATGTTGAAGCCGTGCCCGAACATCAGCATATTCCCCGGTTTCAGGTTATCTTTGATGGATTCTTCGTAAATGGTGCGTTGTTTGGTATCGGGGGCGAGAATCATGATGATGTCCGCTTCGGCGGCGGCATCTGCCACCGATTTGACGGTCAGCCCGTCGGCTTCGGCTTTGGCGCGGCTTTTGCTCCCCTCATGCAGCCCGACACGCACGTCGAATCCGCTGTCGCGCAGGTTTTGGGCGTGTGCGTGCCCCTGACTGCCGTAGCCAATCACCGCGATTTTCTTTCCCTTCAACAACGACATATCTGCATCTTTGTCATAATAAATGTTTGCCATTGGTTTTTTCTCCTTTTGATGTGGCAATTATAAAAAGTTATCGGTTTTCAGTTATCGGTTTTCAGTGTGATAGCTGACCGCTGATAGCCGATAACTGACCGCTGATAGCTGAAAACTAAATACTTCCATTCCCGTTGGCGGCGTATTTGGCGTACTCGGCGGTATCGCGCGGCGTCACCACCCCGCGAGTCATCGCCAATGCGCCGGTGCGCGCCATTTCGATGATACCGAACGGGCGCAATAAATCCGCCATTGATTTGATTTTCCCGGCATCGCCGGTGATTTCCACAATGAGCGACTCGGTGGCAACATCCACAATCCGGGCGCGATAAATATCGGTGATGTTCATGATTTCGGCGCGTTTGGTGGCATCTGCCCGCACTTTGATGAGCGCGGTTTCGCGCACCACTTTCGGCTGTTCCGTGACATCATCCACGTCAATCACGTTGATGAGTTTGAGCAGATTCTCGCGCACGACGTTGCGACGCAGTTTCTCTTCCTCATCGGTGACGATGGTCATCCGCGAAATGCCGGGCGTTTCGCTGTGCCCCACCGCCAAACTTTCGATGTTGAAATTTCGGCGACGGAACAGGCTGGCGACGCGATTCAACACGCCGGGTTTATCTTCCACCAAAGCAATCAATGTCTGTTTCATAAAAAATCTCCTTTTTGCGATTCAGTGTTTCGCTGCCGTCTATTTTGCCGGGCGACGAATCATCTGGTGCAGGTCTGCGCCGGCGGGAACCATCGGATACACCATGTCATGCTGTTCCACCACAAATTCAATCAGGGTGGGACCCTTGTGCGCCCGCGCTTCCTCAAGGGCGGCGACGGTGTCCTCGCGGTTGGTGACGCGCATCCCCTGCATACCGTAGGCTTCCGCCAGTTTCACATAATCGGGGCTGAGGATGGGCGTTTCGGCGTAGCGTTCATCGTAAAAGAGCTGCTGCCACTGTCGCACCATGCCCAGATACCCGTTATTGAGGATACAAATGTTGATGTTGCTGTTCTCCTGCACGGCGGTCATCAATTCCATCAATGTCATCTGGATGGAACCATCGCCCACAATAACCCAGACGTCCCGCTCCGCCGGTGTGCCGAAACGCGCGCCGATGGCGGCGGGCAGGCTGAAGCCCATCGTACCCAATCCACCGGATGTGACCAGCGTGTGCGGTTTTTCATGCTTGAAGTATTGCGCCTCCAGCATTTGGTGCTGCCCCACATCACTGACCACCACCGGGTTGTTGTCTTTCGAGAAACGCCAAACATCAAAAATTGCCTGCGCCGCGCGGAAAATGCCGTCATCCACATTGATGATGTCGCGCTGGCTGCTGTCCTCCTGCCACTCACGGATGGCTCCCAGCCACTCGGCGCGGTCAACCGCTTCCACATCACCGTTGAATTGCTCCAGCACCACTTTCAAATCGGCATTGATGGCGACATCTACCCGCACATTTTTGTTGAGTTCCGATGCATCAATATCAATGTGTATTTTTTTGGAGTTGGGGGAATAGGTTGCCAATTTGCCGGTCACGCGGTCATCAAAACGCATACCGAACGCCAACAGCAGGTCGGCTTCCTGAATGGCTTGGTTGGCGGCGGCTTCGCCGTGCATGCCCATCATCCCCATATTGAGC
>CAZMXX010000306.1:0-5100 GCA_964570315.1 uncultured Anaerolineaceae bacterium
AAAACCTCAGCGCGGGCAACACCATTTTGGTCTCGGACATGGAACATCACGCCAATTTAGTGCCGTGGCAGCAGGTTGCCCGCAAAACCGGCGCCACCCTCACCTTTTCCCCCACCACCACCGAAGGCTTGGTGGACATGGAAGCCTACAAACGCCTGCTGAATCCATCGGTCAAACTGGTGGCATTCACCCTGATGAGCAATGTGCTGGGAACCATCACCCCCGCGAAAGAAATGATTGCGCTGGCGCACGAAGTCGGCGCAGTGGTGGTGGCGGATGGGGCGCAATCCGTGCCACATCTGCCCACCGATGTGCAGGCGCTCGATTGTGATTTTATGGCATTTTCCGGACACAAAATGCTCGCGCCCAGCGGCATCGGTGCGCTTTGGGGGCGGAAATCGCTTTTGAACGAGATGCCTCCCTTTTTAACCGGCGGCGATATGATCAAAGAAGTCCATTACGATTATTCGGAATGGAATCAATTGCCCTGGAAGTTTGAAGCCGGCACGCCCGCCATCGCGCAAGCCATCGGCATGGGCGCGGCGGTGGATTATCTGAACAATTTGGGGATGGCGGCGGTGCGCCAGCATGAAATTGAGCTGACCACCTACGCCCTCGACCGGCTCAGTCAGGTGGAAGGGGTGAATATTTTGGGACCGTTAGACCCGGCGCAACGGGGCGGCGCCATCGCTTTCACCTTCGGCGACATTCACCCGCATGATTTGGCGAGCATGCTCAACGCGGACAACGTCGCCATTCGCGCGGGGCATCATTGCGCGCAGCCACTGCATGACAAGCTGAACATCTCCGCCAGCGCGCGCGCCAGTTTTTACATTTACAACAAACCGGAAGAGGTGGATCAGTTGGTTGTTTCGCTGAATGCCGCCCGGAAAGTTTTTGCAATCTGACACATTGGGAACCGTATGGACGATTTATACCGAGAAAACATTCTAGACCATTATCGCAAACCTCGCTTCAAAGGTGTACTGGAACCGCATACCCATCGCCATAAAGAACACAACCCCGTGTGCGGCGATGAAATTCAAATTGACCTTCAGGTCAATGATGAAGGCATCATCGAACATGCAGCCTTTTCCGGGCATGGCTGTGCCATCAGCCAAGCCAGCGCCTCGATGCTGTTGGAACAATTGCAGGGCATGCCTCTGGATGAAGCCAAGAAAATCAGCAAAGATGATATTCTGGAGTTTTTGGGCATTCCCATTGGACCCGTGCGGATGAAATGTGCGCTTTTGTCGTTAAAAGTGCTGAAAGCGGGCATCTACGGGTTGGATTCATTGGATGATTTAACCGATGATGATGAAGATTGGTAAACGCAAACATCGGTAAAAAAAGGAGATAAAGTATGACCGGAAGCACGGTAGTAACCCCGGAAGACGTGAAAGACGCCCTGCGGGCGGTGATGGACCCCGAACTGCATTTGGATGTGGTCGCGTTGGGTCTCATCAAACATATTGAATTGGATGTGGAACCCGTTTTGGTGCAGATGATTTTGACCACCCCGTTTTGCCCCTACGGACCGTGGCTTGTGCAGCAGGTGAAAGAAATCGCCGAGCAAACGGTTGGGGGGAAAGAGGTGAAAGTTGAAGTGTTGCCGGAACAATGGAACCCGGAATTGATGGAAGACCCCACCCAGTTGGGATTTTTCTAAAGATTTGACTTATCCTCAAAACGGGGTAAGATAGCTGGAAATAATTATTTTGGTGTTTGGACAAATGGTGAAAAATATGGCTTTAAATATGTGTTGTATCTGTTGCCGGCGAGCGCCATAATTACATCCTCACGGGTGAGGCTTGTAAATATGGTGGTCGCTGAATTTGCGTACAACCGGATGAGCCATAACCCGCACCAATCGTATCATTTGTAATCTTTGGCTCATCCATTGGATGAGCTTTTTTATTGAAAAAATAATGAAGGAGAAATTTTATGGCAACTGTTCGAATTCCCAGCCCGTTACGAAAATATACCGGCGGGCAAGCAAAAATAACTGTCCCCGGCGCAACCGTGGGGGAAGTGGTACAAAACTTGGTTCAGACATACCCCGGCATGCAATCGCGATTGCAGGATGACGCCGGTGAAATCAAACGGTTTATCAACATTTTTGTGAATGAAAATGAAATCCGCTCGCTTCAGGGGGCAGACAGCCCCGTCGCCGAAACCGATGAAATCTCCATCGTTCCGGCGATGGCTGGCGGGAAATGAGGGCAATATGACATACGTGAGCGTGCAACGGCTGTTAGCCGAAGCCAAAAAAGAAATCAACGAAATCTCGGTGCATCAATTGAAAGAGGCGCTGACGCGCGTTGAAGATTTGGTGCTGATTGACATCCGGGAATTGGACGAATGGGAGCAGGGCAGCCTTGACGAGGCGTTCTTTTTGCCGCGCGGCAATCTGGAATTTGGCATCGAAAATATTGTGATGGAACGCGACACCCCCATCGCGTTGATGTGCGCGGGCGGTGTGCGCAGTATTTTCGCTGCCAAAAGTTTGCAGGATATGGGCTACACCAACGTCGCTTCGGTGGCGGGCGGCTTCAACGGCTGGAAAAACGCCGGTTATCCGTTCAGTGTGCCCCGTTCATTGACCGCCGAACAGCGCAGCCGGTACGCGCGGCACACCATCATGCCGGAAGTGGGGGAAGCGGGGCAGTTGAAACTGCTCGATGCGAATGTTCTGCTCATCGGCGCGGGCGGGCTGGGCAGTCCCGCCGCCATTTATCTGGCGGCAGCCGGCGTGGGAACCATCGGATTGGTGGATTTTGACGTGGTGGACACCAGCAACCTTCAGCGGCAAATCATCCACCGGCTGGATGCGGTGGGCAAACCGAAAGTGCAATCCGCCGCCGACACCATCGCCCGCCTGAACCCTGATGTGCATGTGGTGGGGCATCAAACCCAAATCACCAGTGAAAACGCCTTCGACCTTATCAAGCAATACGATATTGTGCTGAACGGCTCGGATAATTTCCCCACCCGTTATTTGGTGAATGATGCGTGTGTGCTGCTCGGAAAACCGTTGGTTGATGCCAGCATCTTCCGCTTCGATGGCAGTGTGACGGTGTATGACACCGCCGCCGGCAGTCCGTGCTACCGTTGCCAATACCCCGACCCGCCGCCACCGGGCGATGTGCCCAGTTGCGCCGAAGGGGGCGTGCTCGGCGTTTTGCCGGGCATCATCGGCAGTTTGCAAGCCGTGGAAGCCATCAAATTGATTGTGGGCATCGGCACGCCGTTGACGGGCAGAGTGTTGCAGTACGACGCGCTGGAAGCGGAATTCCGTGAGTTCCGCATCCATAAAAATCCCGATTGCCCCGTGTGCGGCGAACATCCCACCGTTACCCAATTGATTGATTATCAGGAATTTTGCGGTATTCCGCATCCCAATGGCAACGTTCCCGAACCTGCCCTTTAAAGGAGTGAGAGATGACGGTCATGGTACAACCCCAAAAAAGCACATTATCCGGAGTGGTGACGGTCGCGCCGCGTCCGAAACAACTGCTGGATAACATCGGCAATACGCCGCTGCTGCCGTTGCACCGCATCCCCGCCGGTGAGGGCGTTTCGCCCAACGTGGTGATTTTCGCCAAAGCGGAATGGTTCAACCCCGGCGGTTCGGTGAAAGACCGCCCGGCGCTGTCCATGATTGAAGATGCGGAAGCGAAGGGGCTGCTCACCCCCGGCAAGACGATTCTAGAAGCCACATCGGGCAATACCGGCATTGGATTGGCGATGATTGGCGTGTCGAAAGGTTATTCGGTGACGCTGGTGATGCCGGAAAGTGTCAGCGATGAGCGCAAAGGGATTTTACAGGCGTATGGCGCGGAAATCATTTTAACCGACCCGTTGGAAGGCATTGACGGCGCGATTCTGGAGGCGGAACGCCTGCTGGCGGAAAACCCCGACCGCTATTATCGCCCCAACCAATATGACAATCCCGCCAACTGGCAGGCGCATTACCGCACCACTGGCGTCGAAATTTGGGAACAGACCGGCGGCGCCATCACTCATTTTGTGGCGGGCATTGGCACCAGTGGCACGCTGATGGGCACGGGGCGGCGGCTGCGGGATTATAATCCTGCGGTGAAAATTTACGCGGTGGAGCCGGTGGATGATATGGCGAAAATTGCCGGACTGAAACATATGGCATCCTCCCGCGTGCCAAAAATTTATGATGCAACCCTCCCGAATGGCGTGATTCAGGCGGAGCCGGAGGACGCGGTGGCGATGGCGCGGCGTTTGGCGCAGGAAGAAGGGCTGTTCGTGGGCATGTCGGCGGGGGCAGCGATGTGGGGCGCGCTGCAAGTGGCGCGTCAATTGGACGAAGGGGTGGTGGTCACCCTCTTCCCCGATGGCGGCGGAAAATATCTGAGCCTTTGGGCGCGGTAATCACTCAGCCGCGACGGATGCCGCAGGGTGTCCGTCGCGGCTTTTTTTGCGTCAGTCGCGCAGCAACCCGCGCAGTTTCGCCAGATTTTCGCGGTCGGATTCAATTTTCACCGTTTGCGGCGTTTCCAGCAGAAAGGGCAAATCGGCAAAACGGGGGTCGTTCAAAAAGAAACCGAACGGCTCCAGCCCGATGAACCCTTCCCCGATGTGGGTGTGCCGGTCTTTGTGGCTGCCCAAATCATTTTTGGAATCGTTCAAATGGAACACCGCCAACTTCTCCAGTCCCAACGTTTGCTCAAAAGCGTCCCACATCTTTTGGTAGCCCGCTTCCGTCCGAAAATCATAGCCTGCCGCCAGCGCGTGGCAGGTATCGAAACAGACCACCAGCCGCTCCGGCTGTTCCGTGGCGGCGATGATTGCCGCCAGCTCCTCAAACGTGCGTCCGAGCGTCGTGCCCTGTCCGGCGGTGATTTCCAGCGCGACCTTCACCGCGTGGGAGGGCAGCGCGCGGTGGGCTTTATCCAGCGCCGCCGAGACGCGCGCCAGCCCTGCCTCGACCCCGCTTTTCACGTGCGCCCCCGGATGCAGCACCAAATACGGGATCCCCAGCACTTCGCAGCGTTCAAGTTCCACAATCAACCCGTTGATGGATTTTTCCCACAGCACATCATCGGGCGTGCCCAAATTCAGCAAATA
>CAZMXX010000307.1:0-5098 GCA_964570315.1 uncultured Anaerolineaceae bacterium
GTCACGGCGCGCACGGAATTTTATCAGCATCCCACCGCCCTGCCGGAAGTGGAACGGTCATCCATCAAACAGGATTTACACCGCCGCGATTTCACCATCAACACGCTGGCAATTCGTCTGACTCCCGACGGCTTCGGGGATTTGCTGGACTTTTACGGCGGCTACGACGATTTGGAGCGCGAGCACATCCGCGTGCTGCACAGCCTCAGTTTTGTGGAAGACCCCACCCGCATTCTGCGCGCCATCCGGCTGGAACAGCGGCTCGATTTTCATCTGGGGAAACGGACGCTGGAACATTTGCTGGACGCGCGCGACCTGCTGGGGCGGGTCAGTGCGGATAGAATTTTCACGGAATTGGAATACATTTTTCGGGAAGCGGAACCCGAAAAGGTGATTGCGCGGCTGGATGAGCTGGGCGTGCTGGACGCCATCCACCCCGCGCTGAAACCGGAGACGATTTTCGCCGCGCTGTGCCGCCGTCTGCGCCACGAGCGGGCGGGGTCGCCGTGGGCGGAGGTGTCACCCGACACCGTGCATTATCTGGGGCTGCTCACCTTCCCCCATCCCCCCGGATTGGTCGAAGGGCTGATGGCGCAGTTGCACATTCGCAACAGCCTGCAAAAGCCGCTGCGTCAAATTCAAGCCATCAAACAGATTTTGCCGCAACTGGAAGCCGCCCAAAAACCGAGTGAGGTTTTCTCCCTGCTGAATGTCTATCAGGATGATGCCCTTTTTGTGTGCTGGCTGGCAGAAGACCATCCCGTCGGGCGAAAATGGCTGGCGACGTTTGCGGCAAAATTGCGTCACATGCAACCCACGCTCAACGGCGAAGATTTGATGCGCGAATTCGGGCTGAAGCCGTCGCCGCTGGTGGGCAGAATACTGGATGCGCTGCGCAACGCGCGGCTGGACGGCGAAATTTCATCGGTGGCGGAAGAGCGCAAATTTGTAGCGCAGTTGTTGGAAATTCGTAATTCGTAATTCGTAATTCGTAATTCGTAATTCGTAATTCGTAATTCGTGAATACTACCCCGCCATCCGCCGCACCACAAACTCCCCGTGCGCTTCATCCACCCGCACGGTTTGCCCATATTCCACTTCCCCGCGCAGAATCATCCCTCCCAACGGATTTTCAATCTGACTGACGAACGTTTCCCGCAAACGGGTACTCTGCCCGTCCGCCGCCAACTGCGCCAACGCCTGCTGCGCCGACGCGCTGACTTCCAGCGTGATGCCGAAACGGGTCAGGTGCGATTTCAGCGTGCGCGTCAGATGGTCAACCAGCGGACTTTGGCGGACTTGCGCGGACGAAGCGGATATGCCGATGAAGGCGGGCGGCGCAGACGACATCGGCGGGGCGGGGCGGGCATGCGGACGGTTGAAACTGCCGGTCTCCAGCGCCACCGGCTCCGGGATGCGCGCCACCGGAACGGTCAACTTCAATTGGTGCGGGGTGAACAACTTCCCCAGCCCATCGTGCCGGCGGATATAGCGGGTATATTCATCGGGCGTGGTCGCGCCGATGCACTGCACCCCGCCATCCCCCAACACGGAGACCAGCGTGTCAATCACCGCATCCATATCCACATGCACTGTGCCGGAACCGATGATGGTTTCAATATTGTCAATGAACAAAATCGTGTCGTTGATGCCGGTGATTTCCTGTAATAATTTTTGGAAACGGTCGGGAAACTCCCCCTGATAGGTGATTTTGTCCGCCAGTGCCGCCAAATCAGGTTGAACAATTTGGAGGGTGCGCCATTCGGAAAATTCGGGGTTTTGCAGAAAATTCCACGCCAGATGATACATCATCTGCCGCACCAACCCCTGCCGTTCGGTCAGAATGAGCGGGTTGTTGCGGGCGGGACGCTGCAAAATGGCGATGACCGCCTGCAAAATGTCGGTCGGCATTTCCCCCGGCGGCGTCCGCAATTGCTGCGCGTGACGGGTGATGTTGAAGCTGTACCGGCTGACAAAAGTTTCCGGCACGGTGGGCGTCGCGGGGAGCGGTTCGGTGGCGGGTGCGGTGATGGTCGGCGGGGGCGTCGCGGGTCTGCCGCGCGGTTGCCCCGGCACCAAATTGGTCGTCTCCGCCGATTGACGCAATCCGGCAACATTAATGTGCCGTTTTTGCAACCAATGCACCAGCGAACCGCCGGGTTGATGCAACAATCCCGCCAGCAGATGGAAAATCGCCAGCACGCGCGCATTCTTTTTGCGAGCGACTTTTTCCGCCCGTTCAAACGCGCGGCGGCTCTCATCCGAGCGGTGGAGCATAACGTCGTCGGCATCAGCGGGGGGATGAAACCCGCCCTCACCCAGCGATTGGCGCAATTCATGGCGCAGGGAGGTCGTTTGAATGCCGTAGCGGGTGAACAACCCCATCAGCAAATCAATCTCCGCCTCCACTGTCGAGACCTGCGATTCCGGCACGCCCAATCCCCGCAGCCGGGTCACATTCGCAAATCCTTCCAGCTTGCACAGCGCAATGAAAAAATGTTCCGGCTCAATGAACTCATAGTGACTGTCAGCGGCTTCGATGGCGGCAATTTGCCAAACCAGACTCATCACGGGGGAATGTTCCATCTACGGTTTCCTCCACCAACTCTTGATACGATTCATCGTATTTCTGGCGTCTTTTGCGGCGGCGGCATCGTCCAGACTCTCAAAAATACGCACCGATTCCTGCGCGTAAAAGACCGCCCGCTCGCGGTTATTCTGCCGGGCGAGCAAAATGGCGAATTCGTGGCTGATTTCCGCCCACAACCGGAGCGCATTCGCTTCTTTTGCCAGCGCCAACGCCTGCTCGTAGCGTTCATTGGTGCGCCAGAAATTTTCGATGCTGTAATAAACGCGCGCCACCCCCCACGCGAGTTCGCTCGCTTCAGTGTACCACTGCAAATTCTGCGCCAGCACCAACCCCTCTTCATAATAGCCAATCGCCTGCGCGGACGCGCCATGTTTGAAATAGCAGAACCCCAATCGCCCCAGCAGGTAAATTGTTTTTTTCCGATGACCTTGCGCCTTCACAATATCCAACGCCGAATGAAACGATTCGACCGCCTGGTCATAACTGCCGATGTCAATATACACATCGCCCAGCTTAATGAGCACCTCCAGCTCCGTCACTTGGTCTCGCGTTTCCTGCGCAATGGCGAGCTGGTTCACAAAATACCACAGCGCGCGGGGCATGTTGCCTTCGTTGGCTTGCAAAATGCCGAGGTTGCCCATCGCCTGCCCTTCGCCGGTGCGGTCGCCCACCTCGCGGGCAATTTCAAGCGCGGTTTCAAGATAGGTCGTCGCCGATTCAGACCGGGAAAGTTCCGCGTGAATGCGCCCGATATTGCTCAAAATGCGTCCTTCCACCAAACGGTCTTCAATGCGCCGCGAAATTTTGAGGGCTTCTTTATACACTTTCAACGCATCATCAAGCTGTTTCAACGCCATATGGGCATCGCCGATACTGCTGAGGACGGCGCATTTGCGAACGGGGTCATTCAGTTTTTCCACCAATGCCAGTTGGGTGCGGAATTGAGTCATCGCCTGCTCAAAATTCTGCCGGCGGATGAAATCTTTGCCCAAACTGCCGAGGGCGTCACATTCGCCCAGAATGTCCCCCATCTTTTTCGCCAGTTCCGCCTGCCGGTGATGGTGTTCCACCGCGCTGTCCAAATCGCCCAAGGCGCGATATGCGTCGCCCAGATGGCGCAAGCCCGCCCCCACCAGCGAGAAGTCCTGCGTTTCCTGCCCCACCCAGATGACCCGCTCGAAATAGCCCGCCGCCAAATCGTGATTCCCGATGTCGCGGTAGCTCAATCCCACCGCATTGTACGACCACCCCGCCGCGATGCGGGTGTGCCGGTTGTCGGCGGATTCATCGGTGTCCGGGCTGGCGGGTGGGTCTTCGTCCAGCAGGGCGCGGTACACCAACGACACGGCGGTTTCCACATCCTGCCACGATTGGAATCGCCGGGCGGGATTGGTTGCCATACAGCCGCGCACCAGCGTTTGCACCTGTTTCGGGATTTGCGGCGGTAGCGGATTTACGCGCCCCAATTGATGCGCCCGCGAAAGCTCGGTGGCGTCCGCGCCGGAAACCGCCAAATGCCCGGTGAGCATTTCGTACAAAATACAGCCGAAGGCGTAAATGTCGGCGCGAAAATCAACCGTTGTTTTGCGCTTCCACTGCTCCGGCGCCATGTAGAGAGGCGTGCCCACACCGCCATCGCTGGTGCGGATGTGCATCCCCATGTCCAATTTCACGTCGCGCAGCGCTGCCAGCACCGACGCCAGCCCGAAGTCGGTGACGCGGGCGTTGCCGTCCCGCCCAATCAGCACATTTTCCGGCTTCATGTCTCGATGCACCAACCCCGGAATTTGGGTGGTGGCATGGTTCATCCCCCGCGCGATGTGCAGGGCGTAGGTCAGCGCCTCTTTCAAAGGGAGGTTTCGTTTCGCCTGCAAAATCGCCCGCAGTGATGCATCTTCCAATGATTCATCCAGCGCGGCGACCCATTCCAGCGCCAGATAGATTTCCAGCCCGTTGCGCCATCGTTCCACCCGCTGGGCATGCACAATGTTCGGATGGTTGCCCAATGCCACCCAGATGGTTCCCTCCCGCAAAAAACGGTCACGAGTCCCCCGGTCGGGGAGGAAATTCGGTTTGAAAGTTTTCAGCGCCACCGGACGCGCGCCATCCTGATGGTCGGTACACAGGTAGACCAGTCCCATCCCCCCTTCCAGCATGCGGACAACTTCATAACGCCCGCCAATCCGGCTTCCCGGCGAATAATAGCCCAGCAATTCCGATGTGCCGCGCCCGGCGCGCGCATGGGAGGGCGACAGCGCGGACGAGCGACCGGTGGCGGGCTTGGGCGCAATCGTCGGCGCGGGCGGCAACGGGGTCGGTGTATGTGATTCGGGTGTCTCTTTGCCAAAAAAACGATTCAACACGGCGTGGCTCGCTATATGGGTAAAATGATTCGACATCTAAATTGTATCATATCACCCCTCGGATGAACAATTGCATTTTTGCCGAAATTCCCACAAGCGAATGACAAACCGGCGAGAATACGATATAATACCGTTATGAAAACCC
>CAZMXX010000308.1:0-5072 GCA_964570315.1 uncultured Anaerolineaceae bacterium
ATTGCTCTGTCCCTACCGGCGAATGATTTCCATCAGTCAATTTGAACCACCACCGAAGCTTTTACGTTGTGTTGTTTTTAGCCACGGATTAACACGAATTTTCACGAATTTTAGGCTGAAATTTGTGAAATCCGTGAAAATTAGTGGCTGAAACTCGTCCAAACAAAAAGTTTCAACAAGTTCGATGAGAAGAAATTGTGGTCAAGCACCGGGAAACAGTCCACAGATGACACAGATGAACACTGATTTTTTGAATTTTATCTGTGAATATCTGCGCCCATCTGTGGATAATAAATTTTATCCCGAACTGAGGTTTGAAGGATGAGGGTGGAAAATTAATACACCTGCACCAGCAGCCAGCTCATCAGCACCGCCAAAATGATGCTGGTGAGCATTTTCGGGTACAGGGTGTGGCGACGTGATTCGCCCCTTTGCAGCCATACCGCGCGCGGCACAAACACCAGCGGCGAAACCAGCCACCACCCCGATGCGACCAGCGCCAGCGTCAGCGTGCGCTCCAGCCCGCCCATCAGCCGGTCTGTCAGCGCAATCGGCGCAACACTGCGATTGGCGGCATTTCTGAACGACGCAATCGCCACAATGACCTCAATTTCCACAATCGGCGCAACCCAAAAAGCCAGAATCACCATCCCAAAAATAAAAAAGATGCTGTTGGTTTGGCTCAACGGCGCGGAGAAAATTGCGCCCAGCGCGCGCGGCGATTCCCCCGTTGCCCACCAACTCAGCAACACCAGCGATGCCAGATGCGCCAACTGGTCGGCGGTCAGCAGCAGCAACCCCCGCCCTTTGCTGTTGTCGGTGAATACAAACGTGCGGAATTGGTCAATGAACAGATGAATGGCGAACAGCGCCACCATCCACCACACCCAATGCGACACCGTTCCGGCGATGATGATGGCGGTGGCAACTGTGACCACCGTCACGTGGATGAGCAGCCCGCGCCATCCCTGCCGTTTGGCAATGGCGAGCCACAGCGGTTGCAGCACAAAATCGCCCACCAGATGCCCAATCAAATACCGGAAAAAGACATCAACAATCATCGGGGCGACCTTTATTGGGAGTTGGAGCGGTGCGAGCATTCATTCGGTGTGCCGTATGCTTCTGTTTCAATCATGGTTCATGCAATTTTAGCCGATTTGTACCGTCTGTAAAATTTCGGGCGGGGTCATTCAAAAAGTTTGGTGATTTCATCGCGCGGGAAAACGGGCAGCGGCTCGCGCCGTCCATCCCGGTGAACCAGCACCCGGTCGGGGGCGGCTGTGACCGTGCCGATGCGTGTGGCGCGAATGTCCGCCCCTTCCAGCGCGGCGATGATGGCGGTTGTGGCTTCCGGGGCAACAGCCATCACCAGCGAGCCGGACGCAATCAGCCCCAGCGGATGGATGTTCAGCGCGTTGCACACGGTTTGGCAATCGGGGTGAAAGGGCAGCGCGTCGGCGAAAATGGTCAGCCCCGTGCCGGAGGCGTGCGCCAGCTCGTGCAATCCCGTGGCGATGCCGCCTTCGGTGGGGTCATGCATGGCGTGTACCCCGCCTGTTTCGGTGGCGATGTGCGCCTCTCGCACCACACTGATGCCCGGTGTGTGCAGCAATTGGGTCAGCGCGGTTATTTTTTGGGGGGATAGCATGGGCTGGAGGGCGTTCCCTTTTTCGCGTGCCACCAGCGACAGCCCTTCAATGGCGATGGATTTGGTCAGGATGATGTCGTCGCCGGGGCGCGCGCCGCCGGTGCGCACCAGCGCCGATTTTTCCGCTTCACCGAGCATTTGTCCCACCACGATGGGGCGTTCCAGCCCGAAGGTGATTTCCGTGTGTCCGCCCACCAGCGTGATGCCGAGCGCGGTGCAGGCATCGGTGATTTGGCGGAAGATGGCATCCACCAGCGCGGGGGTGGTTGACGTTTCCGGCAGCAGGATGGTCGCCAGAAACCAGCGCGGCACTGCGCCCATGCAGGCGATGTCGTTGGCGTTCACATGCACCGCATACCAGCCGATGGCATCGGTGGCGAAGGTGATGGGGTCGGTTTTCGCCACCAGATAGCGGTCGCCCATATCAATGACGGCGGCGTCTTCCCCCACCGAGCCGCCCAAAACCACGCGGGGGTCGGCGGGGCGATACGTTTTCAGCAGGCGTTCAAGTTGGTCTGCGGGCAATTTTCCGGGCAGAAGAGTCTTCATTGCGGGCATATCCGATGTTCACAAAAGGGGTGGGTAAAGTGAAAAGGTCTTCCCAGAGGAAAGACCTTTTCGGGTGCACCGTAGCGCTTTATCCGGAAACCGGAGGTGACGCTACGGTGCCGGAACTATGGTAACTACATAAATCCATTAGCATCACCTCCTTATTTAAGGATGGCAATTTTCGGGTAATGGAAAAATCCATTACGGTACTGATGAAGATATTATTCCATAAATGAGGGGCTATGTCAAGTAATTTTTCTCAGTCCCCATGTCAGTCACATTCTCAATTCCCTCAGTTGTTTTGCGCAAGAAATAAATGCCGGATTTTCATTTGTAGAATGATGTACGCATATTGTTCGGGAATCTTTGGTAAAAGGTGTGTTTTAACAAGATATTCACGTCTTAACTTGTGCAAATCATTTTGAGTATGCGGTTGACACAGTTACTCTGGTCCCTCTATCTGTAAAGACATATCTATGTGTCTATCTGACGCAATAAATTAGCCATTTCGATGGCGGCCAGTGCGGCTTCTATTCCTTTGTTCCCTGCTTTACTGCCGGAGCGCTCAATCGCTTGTTCAATAGTGTCACTGGTGATAACCCCAAACGTGACGGGCACTCCACTTTGCAGTCCGACTTGTGCGATACCTTTGGTGGTCTCCCCGACTATATAATCAAAATGTGGAGTAGCCCCACGAATGACTACACCCAAACAAATTACTGCATCATAGCGTCCGCTATTTGCCATTTTTTGTGCGGCTAAAGGAAGCTCGAAACTTCCGGGAACCATTGCAATGTCAATGTCCTGTGGGTTGACATTGTGCCGAATGAGCGTATCTTTCGCTCCTTCCAATAATTTGCCGCCCATAAAATTGTTCCAACGTGATGCTATGATGGCAATTTTTAAGCCACTTCCGATCAACTCACCTGAAAATAATTGGCTCATATTTTCTCTCCTTTGCGTGTTTAATGTTGGTGTGATAGCATTTCGGGAACCAGTTGATGGTTCAGTTTTTTTGCTTTTGTTTGTAAATAAAATTGATTTTCATCTCGTGCCTGAATCTGGTGTGGGACACGTTCCACAACTCGGATATTGTTTTCTTCCAAACCTGTTACTTTTTGAGGGTTATTGGTCAACAATCGCACTGCTGTAACACCCTGGTCACGTAATATGGCTGCTGCAACATCGTAATTACGCTGGTCTGGAGGAAAGCCCAAACATAGATTTGCTTCTACGGTATCCATGCCTTGATCTTGCAAGGCATAAGCTCGAATTTTGTTAGCCAGTCCTATGCCTCGTCCTTCTTGCCTCAAATAGAGCAATATCCCCCGTCCTTCTTGAGTAATTCGGTGCAATGCATTTTGAAGCTGCTCTCCGCAATCGCAACGAAGCGAGCCGAAGGCATCACCGGTTAAACATTCTGAATGGAGGCGCACCAGAGGAGGTTCTCCGGTTGAAATCTCACCCATATGGAGAAAAAGATGTTCACGATTTTGAGAATCTCGGTAAACAGTAACCTGAAATTTTCCGAAACGGGTGGGTAAGTGTGCCGTGGATATTTTGGCAATGCTTACAGAAGTTTTTTGTTGAAGCCGATAGGCAACTAAATCATTGATGGAAATAATTTTTAACTTGTATTTGTGAGCAAATTGGCGCAATGCGGGCAAGCGAGCCATACTCCCGTCTTTAGCCATTATTTCACAGATAACTGCTGCCGGGGTCAATCCTGCCAACCGGGCTAAATCTACACCTGCTTCAGTGTGTCCTCGCCGAGCTAAGACACCATTGGGTTGTGCCCGCAGCGGGAACATATGCCCAGGCATAGCAATATCGGAGGCTGTACTGGTCGGGTCAATGAGAACTTGTATTGTCCTGGCGCGGTCATCAGCCGAAATGCCGGTGGTGATGCCTGTACGCGCTTCGACTGAAATGGTGAATGGACTATTGAACCCCGCGTTGTTTTGTTCCGGAGAAACCATCAACGGGATATTCAGACGGTCAAGCATATGTCCGGTCATTGCAATACAAATCAACCCTCGGGCTTTTCGAGCCATAAAGTTAATGATTTTCGGCGTTGCGAATTGGGCGGCTACCAGCAGATCCCCCTCATTTTCTCTATCTTCATCATCGACTACAATAATCGGTTTGCCGTTTCGCAAATCAGACAGGGCATCTTCAATAGCATTTAATTCTTGGCGGGACATAAATATCTCCTTGTTTATTTGTAGCCATACCGGGCTAGGAATGCCTTGTTGATTTCACTTGGACGGTTTAGTTGCCGAGAGATTGTTTTTTCAACATATTTACCCAAGACGTCAACTTCGATGTTGATTTTGTAGCCGATTTGTTGTCGGGGGAGAATGATGTGTTGTTGGGTATATGCTACTACAGATACAGAAAAACTGTTACTGAAAAGGTCAACAACAGTCAAACTTACCCCGTCCAGAGCGATAAAACCTTTAGGAACCACATAGCGCAATAACTCCGGTGTTGCCTGAATAGTTACCCATAGTGCATCCGCATCAGTGCGAAAATTGATGATAGTTCCCACATCATCAATGTGCCCTTGGACAAAGTGTCCGCCCATACGGGTGTTGGGGGTTAGAGCGCGCTCCAAATTGACCGGATCCCCCTCTTTCAGATGTTTTAGATTGGTGCGAGTGTAAGTTTCAGGTGCAAGCCCCACGGTGAAAATATTTGAAGCAAATTGCGTGACGGTCAGACATGTCCCATTGACAGCAATGCTGTCACCCAATTTCGTGTCTGTAAATATTGTGTTTGCACGGATAGATAGATTATATCCTTGCCCTGTGTGCCATAGACGAGCTACAGTTCCTATTTCTTCGATAATTCCCGTGAACAATGTTTAGCTCCT
>CAZMXX010000309.1:0-5068 GCA_964570315.1 uncultured Anaerolineaceae bacterium
GGCATGTTGCATCTGGGCGGGCATGCGCTGTACCTTTCGCCCAATGAAATCGGGCTGGGCGGACGTGAATCCGTGCCCGATGTGGCGCGCGTCCTTTCCGGGTATGTGGACGGCATCATGGCGCGAACTTTCTCGCATGACCATATTGTGCAGTTGGCGGAATATGCCTCGGTGCCGGTGATTAATGGTTTGAGCGATTTCAACCATCCCTGTCAGGCGATGGGCGATTTTCTGACCATTTTGGAGCATAAAGGGACGCTGGACGGTCTCACCCTGACTTATGTGGGCGACGGAAACAATGTTGCCCGCTCGTTGATGTTCACCGCCGCGAAATTGGGTGTGAATTTCAATGTTGCCACGCCGGAAGGCTACGAAATCGAGCCGGAATATGTGGCGCTGGCGGAGGGTTATGCCGCCGATACCGGCGCGACACTGCAATTTTTCCATGACCCGGTGGCAGCCGTGACCGGCAGCGATGTGATTTATACCGATGTGTGGACGAGCATGGGGCAGGAAGCGGAAGCGAAAAAACGGCTGGCGGTTTTCCCGCCGTATCAGGTCAATGATGAATTGGTGGCGCACGCCAAAGACGATGTTATTGTGATGCATTGTCTCCCCGCCCACCGGGGCGAAGAAATCACCGATTCGGTGGCGGATGGCGTCCACTCCGTCCTGTTCCCGCAGGCGGAAAATCGGCTGCACGCGCAAAAGGGAATTTTGGCGCTGTTGATGGCATAATCCGTTTACCCGCAGTTTGGAGGTGACGTTTGGCTGGCAATCAGGAAATCTATGAAAAGGCGTTGCGTGCCGCCGAAAAATTTTCGGCGCACGGCGATTGGACGAACGCTTTAAAGGCATATCGCGCGGCGGTGCAGGAATTTCCCACCGATATTCCCGCCTTGCTGGGGCTGTCGGATGCGTATTTTAAGTTGCAGCAGTACCAATCGACGGTGCGGGCGTTGCAGCATGTGCTGAAGATTCACCCGGCGCACGGGCAGGCGTTGGAAAAAATGGCGGCGGTGTTCACCCATTTGGGGCGCGCCGACCAAGCCGCGAAAACCTACGTCTACGCCGGCAACCTGCAAGCCAAGTCGGGGCAATTGGAAGCGGCGGTGCAGTTTTGGGACAAAGCGATCGAGATTGACGGCAACCAAATTCAGGCGCGGAACAATCTGGCGCACGCGCTGGTGCGGTTGGGGAATACTGACCGTGCCGCGTATGAACTGGTGCAGTTGGCGGCAGCGTTTCAATCGCGCGGGGATGATGCCAAAGCGCGGCAGTATCTGAATGCCGCCCTGAAAATCGCCCCGGATGCCGATGTGGCGCTGGTGGCGCTGGACGCGCTGGAAGGCGGAGAGTCCATCGCCGAAGCGTTGTTGGCTTCCACCCAAGCCGCCGATGACGAGCAACTCGGTTGGGATGACCACGTTTCCACCGAGGAAGAATCGGCGTTGCTGGCGTTCTCCGCGCTCGATACGGAAGACGATGATTTGCCGGGCAGCCCGCGCGAGGAAGTGGTGGAACTCGCGTTGGGGGAATTGGCGAATGTCCTGTTTGAAGAATCGCTGCCGGATTTGAACCTCGCCGTGCCCAAAGCGGAACTGGATATGCTGATAGGGCAGGCGATTGACCTGCACACGCGCGGCGATAATGCCGCCGCCATCGAGATGTTTGAAACGTTGATTCAACATGGCTTCAAGCGTCCCGCCGTTTATTTCATGCTGGCGGATTTGTATTTCAAACAGCAAAAATACAAAGAGACCATCGCCTACCTGAATCGGGCGCGCTCGCACCGAATATTTTTGCAGGGCATCAACTACACTCTGGGCGAATGCTACCGTTTTGAAAACGATTTACCCAACGCTCTGCGCTATTATGTTGAAGTGTTGCGGTTGATTGACCTGAATCAATCGGAGCGCGAAGGCACGCGCGAATTGACGATGGTCTATCAGCATTTGGTTGAAAATTATCTGGAAGCGGATGACCCGGTGAAGCTGAAAGGGCTGGTGGATGCCCTGGCGCGTTTCCTGTCCACCAAAAATTACGCGCAGAAAATTCTTGATGCGCGTAGCCATTTGGGGAACGGCAGCGGCAGCTCGGTGAATGCGTGGGTGGAATTTTTGGAAGCGTCCAACCCCGAAATCATCCTTTCGGCGATGGCGGCGACCACCGAATACATCCGGCAAAATATGTTCATGACCGCCATTGAAGCCTGTTACCGGGCAATTGAAGCTTCGCCCTTCTACTTGCCCCTGCATCTGCGGCTGGCGGAAGTCTATTTGCGGCAGGATGTGCCGGACGATGCCATTCGGAAATATTTGGCGGTGGCGGATGTGTACGCGGCGCGGGGGCAGATTCGGCGTGTGGAGGACATCTATCAAAAGGTGCTGAATATTGCGCCGATGGACATGACCGTGCGCGAAAAACTGGTGAATCTGTATGTTGACCGGGGCGACATTGATGCGGCGTTGGAGCAATATCAGCTCCTCGCGGACTCGTATTATCAGTTGGCGCAGATTGAAAAATCGCTGGAAATGTATGAAGCGGCGCTGGAACTCGCCGCACAAGCCGCCAACCCTGTCGAATGGAAAGTGACGTTTTTTCGCCGTATGGCAGATATTTACATTCAGCGCGTGCAATGGGGCAACGCCCTGCGCGTGTACGAGCAGTTGGTTCAACTCGCGCCGAATGATGAAGAGGGACTCTGCTCGCTCATTGATTTGTATTTCAAAATGAACCATCAATCGCGGGCGGTGGCACTGTTGCAACGCCTGGAGACCCAATATGCCCGGCAAAATCGCACCGAAGCATGGCAGGCATTTTTGCAAAAGCTGGTGGAATTGCGCCCCAGAGAGATGATTTTGCGGCAAAAATTGGCGGCATATCTCGCCGAGCATGGGGCGACGGCGGAGGCAGTGATTCAATATGACCTGTTGGGCGATCTGCAAATGGAAGCGGGGCTGCGCGATGATGCCGTGCGCACCATCCGCAAAATCCTTTCGCTCAACCCGGCAGACGCGGACAGCTATCGCCGGCTATTGAAAAAAATTGAAACCGATATTTAGCCGCAGGGAGAGCCTTTGTTTCCCGATTTAAGTTTTACCATCTCCCAACTGAATTGGAACAGCGTCATAGATATTTTGCTGGTGACCCTGATTTTCTACTGGATGCTGGTGCTGGTGCAGGGGACAAAAGCGGTGCAGTTGTTGCGCGGCTTGCTCTTTTTGGTGGTGCTGGCAATCACCACCACCAGCATCTTCGATTTAACCGCGTTTCGCTGGCTGATGAGCAACTCGTTGCCCGCGTTACTGGTGGCTATCCCGGTGATTTTTCAGCCCGAATTGCGCCGGGCGCTGGAACGCTTGGGGCGCACCGGCTCAATCTTCACCCGCGCCAATCATCCCGCGACGTTGGAAGAGACGCTGAAAACCGTTTCCGCCGCTGCGCAGAAACTCTCTTTGCAGGGGCATGGGGCGTTGATTGTGTTGGAGCGCGAAACGGGGTTGCAGGATTACATCGAAACCGGGGTGCTGTTGGAAGCGCTGGTTTCTCAAGAATTGCTGTTGACCATTTTTTACGTGAACACCGCGTTGCATGATGGCGCGGTCATCGTCCGCAACGACCGGGTGATTGCCGCGAGCTGCCTGCTGCCCCTCAGCCGCATTGAAACTGACGGGCATTTGGGCACGCGCCATCGGGCATCGCTGGGGTTGACGGAAGCCACCGACGCCATCGTGGTGGTGGTTTCAGAGGAGACGGGCATCATTTCTGTGGCGCACAACGGCAGAATGATTCGCAACTTGGATGAACAGCGCCTCTTCAAAATTCTCACGGCTTTTTACCGCTCGCAATTGACGCAAGTTGTGCCGAAGTGGGTGGAATTTCTACAAAAATTTCCGGGGCGGCGGTCGGGTGATTCGTCCGATACCCCATAACCTTTTTCAATAAAAACCATTTATGTCGAAACGACTTTTTTCTCAACTTGGAACGCTCTTATTGGCGCTGGGTATGGCATTTTTAGTTTGGATTGCCGCCATTCGGGAAGAAGACCCCATCATCACCCGGAATTTTCCGCAGCGTGTGCCGGTGAAAATTGTTCAACCGGCGGAAGGCTTATTCGTGGTGGGACAAAATACGCTCCCCACCGATGTGCAGGTGCGCATCAAAGCCCCGCAGAGCGTTTGGCAAAATCTCACCCTCAGCCGCATTCGCGCCACGCTCGACCTGTCCCAATATG
Organism: uncultured Anaerolineaceae bacterium; assembly: GCA_964570315.1. Taxonomy (GTDB): domain Bacteria; phylum Chloroflexota; class Anaerolineae; order 4572-78; family 4572-78; genus JANTHQ01. Next base: position 4,238 of record CAZMXX010000309.1, read on the forward strand.
GCGTCGGTTTGCATGATGTGCCCATCAAAATTGAACTGCTTGACCGGCTGGCAGTGGTGGATGAAGTCATCCCCTCCGATGTGGGCGTGCAGATCGATCCGTTGGCGGAAAAAGTGCTGCCGGTGTCCACCACCGTGCTCGATTCCCCGGCGCAGGGATACTTCAACCGCGTCCCGATTTCCAGCCCCGCCGAAGTGACCGTTCGCGGTGCGGCGGCGGCGGTGGAACAGGTGGCGACGGTCTCCGCCGAAATTTCCATCGACAACAGCAAAGAAACGGTCAAAAAGATTGTCACCCTGTTTGCGCGGGACGCCGAGGGGAATATTGTTGAGGACATCACCCTTGACCCGAAAGAGAGTCTCATCACCGTGCCGATTGACCAGCGTTTCGGGTATCGGGATGTTTCGGTGAAGGCGAATGTGGTGGGGCAGCCCGCCTCCGGTTATTGGGTGAGCAGTATTTCCGTGGAACCAGCCACCGTGACGCTGGTCGGCGGTCCTACGGTGTTGAAAGATGTCGCCGGTTTTGTGGAAACCGCTGAAATTGACCTGACCGGCGCGACGGAAGACGTGGTGAAACGGGTCGCGCTCAATTTGCCGCCGGGCGCATCGCTGGTGGTGGATGAAAAAGAACCGAACGCCGACACCGGGCGCAGCGTGCTGGTGCGGGTGGGCATTTCCGCCTTAACCGGGGGGCGAACCATGCAAATCGGGTTGACGGTGCAGGGGGTTCGGCAGGCTTTGCGCTGGAGTGCCGCCGCGGGAACGGTTGAAGGGTTTTTACTCGGACCGTTTCGTCGTTTGTCTGCGAGGGGGGGCGGGCGGCGGCCGC
>CAZMXX010000310.1:0-5065 GCA_964570315.1 uncultured Anaerolineaceae bacterium
GTCTCAACCGAGGTTGCACCGGTTAGTCACAATCGCTGGCGGCGCAGGGCGAATGGTGCTTGGCGCAGGCACGGTATGCCTCGGCGCAAGCCCTGCGCGATTCACAGGAACTGCAAACCCTCGTCAGTGATGCCGCTTTCCGCTGCCGCACCAGCACGCAAGCGAAGCTCGCTACCGCCACCCCCACCGTCACCGCGACGCTCACCACCGCCATCACCGGCACGGAAGCGCTCACCGCCCCGGTTGAGGCGACCACCATCATCACCAATGCGGGGACGGGCGTGCTGTACTTTGGGCGTTTCAACACCGCCGACAACCGGTGGGAAATCATTCGTCACGATTTGAGTACCGGCGTTGAAACTGTTGCGCTAACCGGCGGATTGCAGCCATCCGTGCGCAAGGGCATCCTGCTGTATCACAGTTTAGCCCCCAACAGCGAAGGGTTGCACAATTTAAACCTGAACACGGGGGAAGACATTCGCGTCTCAACCTTTGCGGAGGACGAGCTGCCCCGTTGGGGCGCATCCGATGCGGAATTCGTTTTCGCCTCCCGGCGTGAAGGCGACCGCCTGTGGCGCATTTACACCACCTTCGCAGATGGAAAAAGCGAGGCGCAAATGCGCTCGGCGGGACGGACACCCGCGCTTTCTCCGACGGACAACGCCATTTTTTATCAGGGAACCGACCCGCAGGGGAACAATCCGGGCATTTACCGGCTCCCCTTTGGCGGGGGCGAAGCGGTGCGGCTCACGGATGATGATAGTGACCGCAGTCCGGCAATCGCCGCGGATGGCACGGTGGCATTTATGACCACTCGGCGGGGGAATTGGGATATTTTTGTGTGGGATACGGCGACGAACAGCGCCCTCCCGCTGGTTGCCACCCCCGCCAACGAAGGGCTGCCCCAGTGGTCGGCGGACGGCACACAATTGGCATTCGTCTCGGATGCGGGCGGCAGTTGGGGTGTCTATCTGCTTGATTTTTCGGTGGATGAGCCGACGCCGCAAAAAGTCGCCGACTGGGGCACTGAGCATCCCGACTGGTTGCAGCAACAGTTGAGTTGGGAGAATTAATCGCTTGCATGGGCAGGCGAAATTTTGAAAAATTGTCCCCTTGCGCTATAATCTGCCCTGCATTTGCGGGGTGTAGCTCAGCCCGGTTAGAGCGCTGCGTTTGGGACGCAGAGGTCGTTGGTTCGAATCCAATCACCCCGACCAGGTATGCGGGCGTAGTTCAATGGTAGAACATTAGCCTTCCAAGCTAAATATACGGGTTCGATCCCCGTCGCCCGCTCTCTTCCCCGCAAGTCATACAGTCGGGACCCTTAGCTCAGCGGTTAGAGCAACCGGCTCATAACCGGTCGGTCGCTGGTTCGAATCCAGCAGGGTCCACAGAAATTCACAACCCCATAACCGCCGTCCACACGGTTTAGCCTCCTCGCTAACCGTGTGGACACATCGCCTCAAAAAAAAGCCATCCACCCAAAATTATCAAACCTAAATGCAAAATTATATGAACTGTGTGCGCACCACCGTACACACGGTTCAGTACCTGCATTCGGAGGCAAAAATGAGGCAAATCACATTTTCACAAGCCATAGAAGGCTACTACTTCTTCGCGGAAGCACGCGGGTTATCTCCCAACACCATCCGCGATTATGCCAACACCTACAACAAATTCCGACGATTTTTACAGGACGACCTGCCCGTCGCCGAAATCACGCATCATCACATCGAAGCATTCCTGTTCGACAACACCCATCTCTCGAAAAAAACACGGCTCAATTATCACATCTCATTAAGCGCATTATGGACCTGGTTGGTAAAAGAAAACATCGTCGAAACAAACATCCTTCGCAAAGTCGCCAAACCCAAACCGGAACGCCGTGCCATCGACCCCTTCACCGAGCAAGACATCAAACTGCTTTTGGTATCTTGCAAACGGTCATCATCCTACCAACGCCCCGGGCAAATCGAACCCGGCAATCACGCCCTCCCCAACCCGGAACGCAACGAAGCCATCATCCTCACCCTGCTCGACACCGGAATGCGTTCCTCGGAACTGTGCAGCATTCAACTCAAACACGTCGATTTACGCAATCGCAAAATCAAAATCGTTGAAGGCAAGGGAGACAAAGACAGAGTTGTCCCTCTCTCCGCCCGCACCTGTAAAGCCATCTGGAAATACCTCGCCACCAGAGAACACAAAGAACCGGTTGATTATCTTTTCACGTCCAAACACGAATATCCATTGAGTAAACACGCCCTCAATAAACTGATGACCCGCCTCGGCAAACGTGCTGACGTTCCACACGTCCACCCGTACCGTTTCCGACACACCTTCGCCATCACCTACCTCCGCAACGGCGGCGACCCCTTCACCCTCCAGCACATCCTCGGTCACAGCGATATGACAATGACCCGCCGCTATCTCAACATCGCCAAGCGAGACATCGAAAGCGGGCACTTTAGAGCCTCGCCCGTCGCCAACTGGAACTTGTGAAATTGACGCGCGATACCAAATATGGTATCATCTCGGCAGGGGAAAAAGCAATGACCAAAGCAGACAAGCGCATCCGAAAAATGCGCCAAAACCCCAAGAATGTCCGGTTTGAGGACATAGACGTTGTATTGCTGGCGCTCGGCTTTCAGAGACGTCGGCGCGGCAGCCACGTGGTTTACACGCTCAACCAATGGCGCCTCACTATTCCCGCGCGCAAACCATTCATCCTGCCGGTTTACGTTAAAGAATTACTGGGTCTGCTAGATGAAATTTCAGGTAGTGAATAATGGGAAAAATGACCGTTGAAGAATATCTGAAGTTGCCGTATACTATTGAAGTCGTCAGAGATGAAACGGGTGGGTATTTTGCCAAAGTATTGGAACTCCCCGGTTGTATGACGCAGGCGGATGACTTCGTGGAATTGGCGGAGATGATTAAGGACGCGATGACCGCGTGGATAGAAACCGCCCTGGCGGACGGCGAGCCGGTTCCGGAGCCAAAACGCGCTGATGATTACAGCGGCAAGTTTATGGTGCGCATCCCCAAATCACTGCACCGCGATTTGAGCCATCTGGCAAAGCAGGAAGGTGTCAGCCTGAACGCCTTTGTCTCAATCGCCCTGGGGCAGACCGCCGCCCGCAAGCGGTCTGCCGGCAGGCACGTCCACCGCGCCGCGTAAAATTGTTGCGCGGCGCTACTCGTCCGACTGTAAAGATTGTACGTCCCTTGGCACGATGTGCAACGATACACCGTTGGCTGACCGGTTTTCGTTCGTCGAAACACACGTGCCTATTCGTGTCCGACCCCACAATGGGGACATTTCAACCCTGCCGGATGAAAGTGTTTGAGTAGCCATTGGCTACTGAGTTCATCATCGAGTAAGTCTACAATTGGAAAGTCCATACCTATAGTTTACCATAGTTGCACTCGTTCTTGATATGAGCCGATGAGGCTTATTCTGCCTGTAACTCACCCCCGCCTAGCGGTACAGCGCGTCTATCAAATCCATCATCCCGTCCAGCCGGTGCTCCAAATGGATGATGTAGCGCGCCAGCTCAAAACTGCACTTCAGCTTTGTCGCCTTGCTGTCAATCTCGTCAAAAAGCGCTTGTTTCTGTTCTTCTTCTGTTTTCAACCGAAACGCCAGTAGCTCGTCTTTGTGCGTCCGCACGGAGCTTTTTTTGTTGCGGATGAACCGCTCGCCAACTCTCCCCCCTCGCTGTTTGACTCTACCCGCCCCACCGAGTTACAATGATTTTACTGTAACTCAAATGCCGGTGAATGATGCGCCGTGAACAACTGGTTGTCAAAACAAAACTCGCGCCACCCCGCCCCCCGAAGCGTATTCTGCCGCGCCCGCGATTGCTGGCGCGCATCATGCAGGCGAAGGAATATCGGTTGACCATCGTCCATGCCGGGGCGGGGTATGGCAAAACAACCGCGCTCGCCGCGCTGGCGCAGACCGGCACGCCGCTGGTGTGGTATCATCTGAACCCCGAAGATGCCGACCCGCTCACCTTCCTCAACCATCTGCTGGTCGGTTTTCGGCAGCAATTCCCCCATATGTCCGATGCCGCCGCCGCTCTGCTGGAAAACTGGGACGGCAACGCCCTTTGGGAAACCATCGTGGATATGCTCGCCAATAGTTTGGCAGACATATCCGCCGATGCCATCTTTCTGGTGCTGGACGATGCTCACACCCTCAGCCGGAACGATGAGGTGTGCCGGATTATTGACCGCCTGATTCTGCGCGCGCCGCACACCCTGCACACCATTCTTTCCACCCGTGTGCCGCTGTCCCTCCCCAACCACATCAACTGGAAAATGACCGACCGGCTTTTGGAAATCGGGCAATCTGAATTGGCGTTCACCCCGCCGGAAATCGCCGAGCTTTTCAATCGCCAGCACAATATCGTTCTGACCGATGCGGAAACCACTGCGCTGGCGAAAGAGACGCAGGGTTGGGCAATTGCGCTGCAATTGGTGCGGCAGGGATTGCAAGCCAACCCCGCGCTCACTGTGCCGGAAATTTTGACCCAACTTTCCGCGCCGAATCAGGATATTTTTGCCTATCTGGCGCAGAATATTTTGCAGCAACAGCCCCCCGAAATCCAGGAATTTTTGCTGACCACCGCCGTTCTGCGGCAGATGACCGCCCAACAGTGCGATTGTCTCCGCGCCGCCAGCGACAGCGCCGGCATCCTGAAACAATTGGTGGATGACGGGGTGTTCATTGTGAATTTGGGAAATGGCATGTTGCGCTACCATCCGTTGTTCCACAATTTACTGAAACACCGATTGGCGCCGCAAATGGCGCAGGCGCTCCACCGCCGAGCCGCCGCGTGTTGTGCGCAGCAGGGTGATGATGAAGGCGCCATCCATCATTTGTTGCAAGCGGGCGCGTTTGAAGCCGCCGCCGAAAAACTGGCGGATTTTGGGCGCACCATGGTTTGGTCGGGACGTTTGGACGCCCTCACCCAATGGATGGCGACCATCCCCGCTGTCTGTCGCTTTTGCCCGTGTACCGCTGCCCTCCGTGGGGGATGGGTTTCGCCGCTTTTTT
>CAZMXX010000311.1:0-5039 GCA_964570315.1 uncultured Anaerolineaceae bacterium
TCTTGTGCCACATTAGTGGCGGCAGATGCGGGCGAGGTTGCATTCACATTTGGCGGCGTGGTGTCCGGGATTGTCCACTGGTAGGTCAGCCCGCCGACGGTTGAGCCGTCAATGCGTTCCCGCACCGACAACTCGAAGGTCAGCCCTGCCGGACCGGTGAACTCGAATCCGACCTGCGCCACCTCGGCGGCGTCCATCGGAATGGCGCCGAGGGTTCCGGAGACCGCGCCGGTAATTTCAATTTTCTTGGTGGATGTGAAGACGGTGATGTCCTGCCCGTATGCGCTCCCCGACGCTTGCCAACGGTCAAAGACAGCGCCCGGCAGTTGCACGGTGATGGTTCCGGTGGTGGGGAATGTGCGCCGGTCGATAATCAAATCCACATCTTTGGGCAGATTGTATACGTTCACCAACTGCACATCGGCGGTTTTGACGTCCATCACCCCCATGTAACGCGGTGTAGCAGCATTGCTCAAAATATTGACGTTGTGCCATTCGACGTTATTATCCCACGGGACCCACTGCGGTGAGCATTCCAACCCGCGATTGTACGGGTCTTGCGGCGAATCCACCACATCCTGCAAACAGGTATGCCCCGTGCGGGACGGTGTCCACGGCACGTTAACGATGCGGGTTTCACCGGGCAGTAATTCGCTGAACGCCACGGTATCAATGTACGCCCAATCGCCGCAGCGCACACCGAGGGACGGTTCAATCCAATACACATCCACCGTGCCGGTGATGGCGACCGTACCACGATTCCGCAGCCGGACATACACGTAGTTCATCTGGTTGGCGATGGGGTCTTGATGGATCAAACCGCCATCGTTGGCATTCCGCACCCACAAATCGGGCGATTCATACCAGTTGTTGAGGTCGCTGGGTTCGTCGCCGTTGTCGTTGGGGTTATCGCGCGTCCACACGTCGGCAATTTCGGCTTTGGCGGTCACCGTACGGGTGTAACTGTCATTGGCAGGATTTCCATCCGTTGCCAGAGCGGCGGTGCAGGTGATGTCGTAGCTCCCCGCGGCGGATGGCGTGAAGTTCGGGAAGGTCATCACCACCTATGAGAGTTGCGGGATGGTGCCGCTGGTCAGGGTTTGGGAATAGACGCTGCTGCCGGATGTGACTTCGCACGTGACGGGGACATTGCTTTCCGACTGGCTGCCGACGTTGTACAGGGTTGCCCGAATGGGGATTGCCACGCCCACCGCAATATCTCCGGCGGGTTGAACATCCGTCACGTGGATGTCGTGGGTGAAACGCTGATACTCATACGCGCCCATATCGGGTTGGGTGTCGCGTGGTGTGCCGTCTACGTCCATTGGCGGGGCACCGGCGGGCGTGCCGGCATTAATCGCCGGGGATGTGCCGAGCAGGTGGAAGTCGTTGTTGGCGGGGTCAACAAATTGCGGCGGCAGGTTAATATTCCCCGTGCCGGTGATGCCTCCTTCAATGTCCGAATAGGTGATGTTGAACACACCCTGGTCGGTCCACACTCCGCCGGTATCGTAGACAATACTGTTGGTGCCGGTCATAATGACGCCGGGAGGCGGGTTGAAAATCACGCCGCCATCATTATTGGCGACGGTGACATTCATAATGGAAAGTCCGCCGTTCACGTGTACTCCGGCATCGCCCCGGTTGTTGGCAATCAGGGTGTTGATGATGTTCGCATTGCCGTCATGCACGCGCACGCCGCCCGCACCCTGTCCGACCACATTACTGATGACGCGGGTATTTTCTATATGTAACTGTGAGCCGCAGAGACCGCCCAGCACGCCGCCCGCGCCCTGCGAATCAGGAGCGCCGCTGGCGAAATTGTCCACAATCAGACTGTTGAGGACGGTAATATCCTGCCCGCAAGTGGCATACACACCGCCGCCCATCGCGTCACTGCCGCCGGTGAGCGTCAACCCGTCGAGTACGGTGCCGGAGCCGCCGCCGTCAATCGTCACCACTGCGCCGCCCCATTGACCGGGATTGCCGTGCGGCAAAACAACCGTGCCGGGCACGGGCAACCAGTTCAACCCGTCGGTGGATTCGGCATATTTGATGACACCTTCCTCAAAATTCTGATACCACATTTTCAGCGTGCCGCTTTCGGTGATGACGTGCGGGTCGCCGATAGGTGAGCCTTCAAACAGGGTCGGTTGGGTGAGCGAGCGTGTCCAGTTGATGCCGTCGGCGCTGGTTGCCACGCCGATTGACGGCGGGTGGTTCGGACCCATTGCGGCATACCACATCCAAAATGTGCCGTTCAGTTTTAGGACGCTGGGACCCCATACGGCATCCGCATCCCAGTTTGCCCCATCCGGCAGCAGAACCGGACCCTGTTTTGCCCAACTGATGCCGTCTGCGCTGGTGGCATAGGCAACAATCGGACCCTGGTCGCCGAGGGCGTGATACCACAGTTTGTAAGTTCCGCTGTCGTTCAAAACTGTGCCGTGTTTGACGGCTTCGGCATCGTATCCGCCCGGTCCCGGCGACAACACCGGATTGCCGCTATCTTTCACCCAGTTGATGCCATCTGTGCTGGTGGCATATCCCAACGAACCGCTACTTTCATACCACAGTTTGAACGTCCCGCTTTCTTTCAGCACAAACGCGCCCAATTCGTTTGGCATACCTTCCCAACTGCCGGGATTGGGCATCAGCACGGGGCTAACCGTTTTCGTCCAGGTGATGCCGTTGGTGGAGGTGGCATATCCCAGCGCGGTTTCGCCGAATAGATTCGAGCCGTCGAACCACATTTTATAGGTACCGCCATCATTGATGACCGCCGGTTTTTTGACCTGACCATCCCAATCGCCTTTGATGGTGGGCGAGCCGGAGCCGTCGATAATTGTTTCGTACAGTCCCAAATCGCGCGTCCAGCCGGACGGTTCATAGCCGCCTTCAATGGTGAGCGGAATGTTGACATGCAAGTTTTCGGTATAAGTGCCGTCGCCGACGAGAACCTTTTCGCCGGGGTTGGCAAAGTTGAGCGCCTGCCCGATGCTTTGGCACGGTGCATTGGGGTCGAGGCACAAATTCGGTCCCGCGTCTGAGCCGCTGACATCCACATAGCGGTCGCCGATATTGGTGATGGGCGTGCCGACAAATTCATCCATGCCGATGTCGATGCCGCTGTTTTGCGGGCGGGTGTCACCTCCTGCATCGGTGGCGGGCGCGCCGGTGGCGGTTCCGGCATCAATCAGCGGCGACCATGCCGCCAGCCGGTAATCGCCGTTGGCGGGGTCAACAAATTGCGGATTCACGTCAATGTTGCCGGTATCACTCCATCCGCCCTGAATGTCGGAATAGGTGAAATCGCACAGCGAGCCGCCATTTCCGCACTGAATGCTGCCGGAATTCCACAGGATGGAATTCACCACCGTGACTGTTGAGACACTATCAAAATCCAGCAGTACTGCCCCGGCATTGGACGGGTCATTGTCGGCAACAGTGCTATTGACCATCGTAAAATCGCTGCTGTCAATCGCCAACGTGTTCGGTCCATTGTAAGCGATGGTCATATTGGTGAAAACAACTGTCACCTGCCATGTGGCAAGCGCGCCGCCATGGTCGTTGGCAGCGTTGTCAACCACCGTGGAATTTTCGGCATAAATTGCCGCCGGACCTTCATCGGCGTTGGCATTTAATCCCGCGCCTCCCCCGCCGCCGGATAATCCGCTGGTGCATTGGGCTTTATTTTCCCGCACCAGCACAGTGTTCAGCCGCGCCGTGCCGTTGGTGACATTCACGCCGCCGCCCCAGCACGCCGCTTCGGGGGCGTTGCCGTGCGCAATGGTCAGTGTTTCCAGCGTGATATCACTGCCGTCATGAATAAATATCACGCGGTCGGTGCCGCCGCCATCGATGATGGTTTCACCGCTCGGCAGCCACACCGAGCCGGTGGTATAGCCGCCTTTCAATGTTAAATTTTGTCCGCTAAATGTGAGATTTTCAGTGTATGTGCCGACGGCAATCAAAATTGTATCGCCATTGACGGCACGGGTATGAACGGTGTGAGAAATTGATTGGCACGGGTTGGTCGCTGCACCGCACGTGGGAGTGTCGCTGCCGGTTGCGGCATCAACATGGAGAGGATTAATTGTGATGGCATAAACGGGAGGTGCGTTCCCCAAATCTAACATCGCCAGTGCAAACAGCAGGAATGCCGCAATGATGGCAAAAACTGCCTGCAAAAATGCTCGGTAATTCGTGAGTGCCGGTAAGTGTGGGTTTCTCATACATCCTCCTCTTCTAGGTATGATATTTGGGGGTACAGCAAATTATCAGCACGCTCTCTGACGCTGCAGAGAACGAAACGCGCCATATATCTTTCCGGTAGAGAAGTACACGAAAAATGCCGTACAACGGCAAATGTGCGTGCAGATTTCTCTCCCACAATATGTTTTTTGAGGGCGAAGATTTACAGAGGAGGAAATCGTGTGGTCGATGATGCTCCCGAGGCAGAGCAGGTGATTCAGTTTTAAGAAAAAATAGAAGCGGAGAAATTAGGCGTGTGAAAAAAGTGGCAGTCTCTCCACGCTAAAAATAGTATATCATACCCATCATGGGGTGTCAACACATCGTGAATTTTTCACCAATCGGGGGGAGGGTCTTTGAGCGGCACGGACACTCATAAGGGCTGCCCTTGCCGCTTTGGGAGCATGGTTTTCAGCGGAGCGAACTCGGCTTCACCGCTTCAATGGATGCCGATACCAGATAATCTTCGATGGCTTTGCCGGGCGCCCATTCCCGAATGAATGTTTTGCTTTCATCTTTGGGGCTGATGCGGATGTTTTCAAATCCGGCTTCGCGCATCATCGTTTCCAGCGCGTCAATGGTCTCCGCGCCGGATATACATTCCGAATACAGAAGCATGTTGCCTTTAATATGTTCGGGCAGGTCGGCGGTGGCGACGATGTCGGAGACGGCGAGTCTGCCGCCCGGCTTCAGGATGCGGAAGGCTTCGCGGAACACCTGTGGTTTATCGGGCGAAAGGTTGATGACGCAGTTGGAAATGATGACGTCTACCGAATTGTCTTCCG
>CAZMXX010000312.1:0-5026 GCA_964570315.1 uncultured Anaerolineaceae bacterium
GCCGACATAATCGCCCGTGTTGAAGTGCAGCACGAAGGCGTGGGCGATGCCGGCCCGATAGACCTCCAGCAGGCGGCTAATCCAACGCGGCTGCATAAATTGCCTCCACGTAGGGATGTCGCCCGGTGGTTTTGGGGCTACCCAGCCGGGCGCGGCGGCGAGTCATATGCGCCACCTTGTGCCGTCCGCGTTCGCGGTGTTCACTGTACCACGGCGAGTACGGTGCGGCGTGCCATTCGCCTTCGCGCACCTCCGCCGGCAGCGGTTTAACCGGTAGCCGGTCGGCTTTGGCAGCGTGGAATGCCCGCAAGCGCCCGGCATGACGCGGACGACGGCGAGCAGATTCGCGCGCAAAGACATCGTCCATGCGCGACCAATTACCGCGGTCGCGTTTCTGCGACGCGGCATGACGATAGCTGTTAGCCATTTTTCACTCCTATTCTGTTAATTTCCACAAGTGGAATTTATCGCGGGCGAGGTTGCCCGCGTTGAAAAAAGAAGCGGGCGAACCGAAATTTCGGTTCGCCCGTCAAATCGTGTGTTTGTGTCTTCAGGCAGCTAAGGTATTAATTTGGAGAATTTTCTGGGTGTCAAGGAAATTAAAGGAAGTTGACCCACGGTTGAGCCACAGCATTGCAAAGTCGCTTGTCACCGGTCCAAAACGGCGCTTGCAGGGTTTCCGCCAATGCCAAATAAAAACTATCGTAGGCGGCAGCCCGGTTGAGTTTCCGCGTCCACCCGTATGCCAAGCGAACTTGTTGCTCGTCCGGCGTAACTAACTGCACTTGCAATAACAACGCCAATTGCAAAGCCTCCACCCCTTGTTCTTCTGTGAGAACCTTGAAATGTACGGCTTTGTTGAAGGCTGAGGTCAGCTCGAATATCCACAGTGACGGCGCATATAATTCGACGCCGTGCTGCATCCACTCGGTCATTTTTGCGATGTATTCCGATTGGCGCTCGCCGGGCAAGATGAGTTTATAGGCAAAGCTCGCATCAACTACCAACGAGATTGTCATCGCGTGCCTCTAAATCTTCACGTGCAGCGTGCCACAATGCGTCAACATCCACGGGCTGCCCGATGGTTTGGTTTAAGGCTTGATGCTTTGCCAACCAAAATTGCCATTGTTTTAAGTTCGGCTCCGCGTCCAATTGCTGCAAGTGGGCGTAATCTTCTATGCTGACAATGACCGCTTTCGGTTTCCCGCGAGACGTTAAAATAATTCGCTCTTTGCCAAACGCAACCCGATTGATCAGTTCGGAAATATCTCGTTTTACCTGTCCGATGCTAACCTGTGTATCCATATCTTTCACCCTAAAAGTTGCACTATCCTGATATAGATTATATTGCAACATACACGGTTTGTCAATCGCCGATTTACTTCGGGTGCGAATCAATTTGGGGGCAGATTGTAAGCTGCGTTCCACATATGGTCGAACGGTTGGCTCATGATGGCGGTTCGAATGGGGAGCAGGTTTTCGATACCGGTGTCCAAACCGCCGGCGATAATTTCTTCCTTTAAGTCGTCCGGTATGGTATAATCGGGTTGGTAAGTCATTGAGTTCCTCCTGTTTGGTGTTGTGACTACACAGGATACTCAATGGCTTACTCTCCCGCCAATTTTACAGAAACTATTTTACACTAACCCGCGGGGTTAGCCCCAAAGGGAAGGTTTTACCCTGAAGATTACTTCCCATTCTTGAAATCGCACCGATATTGATGAGTGCACTGCCACAAGTGAAAGGAGGCTTCTTGTGAAACAATTCTTTATTGGTCTAATGATACTTATTTTATTCAGCGCCGCCTGTTCAAGCGGCGAAAAGAAGATAACCGTTGTACCCCCTGCGAAGGCAACCCCAACCGCCGCCGTCAATCCGACCGGCAAGGTGGCGGCAAATGCCACGCCCACGGCAAAAACCGTCCCGACCGCGCCTGACGGCAAACGTTGCGGTGACGGCATTTGCAGCGGCAGAGAGAACGCTCAAAATTGCGCGACGGACTGCTCCCCACCAGCTACCGCCCCGATAGAATCCGCTCCCCCTGCACCTGCGCCCACCGCCACTGAACTACCACCGCTACCGTCACCCACCGCCACGCCCGCCCCCGTCGCTGCCGTCACCCCGTTTGTCCCCGCTCCGGTACCGACTCCGGTCGCCCACAGTGAGGGGGAACAACCGCTTTACTTCTACTTATTCACCCACACCGAAGACCAATTCAACTATGACCTTAGTGAGGAACGCTATACCCGTCTTGTGCCAATTGTTGAAGAATTGGCGGTATCCCATCCCGATGCGCACCTGACCTGGACAATTATGTTCCAGGGTTCGGACGCCCAAAGTGTGGCGGAACGCAATCCCCAAACCGGTGTCGCCGATTTATTGCGCGCGGCGAATGCCGCAGGCGTGGTGGAGTTCGGCTTTCACGGTCATCACGATGCCACCTATCTCAACCGCCCGCAAAGTGATTTTGACGACAATACTTCCTGGGAAGATTTGGTAACGGGTATGGTGGATTGGCTCGGTTGTGAAAAAGACCCCGTACTGGGCGGCTGCCTCGCACCAACCGGCGGCGGGCTGTATGCCGTGCAAAATAATTTCGGGAATGTACAAGCCGCCAGCGGGATTTTTCTGCAATCAGAAACCGCCTTTCAGAGCGGCGCAACCACTCATGCAGCATTGAACATTCGCCCCGATTTGTTGCTCGGGTTTGGCTACCCCGACCATGGCATATTTGTGGAAAGTGGACACCGCGCAAAAGTCGGCGAACTGATGGCGCGGCTCGCCCCCGCCGCCGACACTTCCGGCACCATTTTCTGGGCGGATAATTTTATCAAGATGAACGGTGGCAATCCCATTGATGACACGCGCGGCATTGACCCGCTCAAAGGCTCGAAATATGCCTCCGGTATGTTAGCGGGTTTGGATCGCTCGCGCCCAAATATCATCCTGACCGGCTTAGCTTCAAAATATCTCTACACCAAATCGGGAACCAGCCCGACAAAATACGGCTATGTCCATCCCGAAGCACCGGAACTTCCCCCCGAATGGCTGAACACCACTCAGCAGAAGGAACGTTATTACCAGCAAAGTGTCGAGTCGTTGAATTACTTGCTGGACGACGTGCTGCCCAACAATCCCGGCTCGCGCTTTTTGAGTAGCGCAGACATCATTGCGATGGTTGCGCCGCCGGAATACTGGACGGTTTCGCCCGAATTGCTGGATGCGCTATCCCGCTGGGCGCTGCTCAATTGGACAGACCGCCCGCCCGATTGGGTCAGCGACGGGACGGATTTTTATTCCCTGCGCGACCTCTTCTCGTTGCTCGTGCGTTCTCTGGGGGATAATGCGGGCACGGGCACAACATTCATCACGTTACCAACCGCCTATGGACCATTGAAACCGGTGGACGCGCAAAGAGCGGTCACCCTCTCGCGGGATGAAATCGTCGCGCTGGCAGCGGAACTGGCGCCGAACTTCGCGCCGAACCAGCCCTGGCAGGTGACCCCCAACGCGATGGTGCAACCGACATACCAAACTTCGGCGGGGGAAATTACGGCGGCGCAATTGCTGTATGGCATGGCGACCGTCTACGCAGCGGATTTCGCCGGTACGCCCGTATCCGCCGTGCAATTACCGGCAACCCAAGCGATGCCAGTGACGTATGATTTGCTGACAGACATCGGCTGCCTGAATACCTGCTCAGGCACGGCATGGTCATTCAAACCGGCTCGATTGAGGCAACCATGAAACGGCTCATTCTTGCGCTCGCCCTCTGGTTTTTCGTGGGGTTGGGTTGTTCAAATGGGGGCAATAGCAATCCGACGCCCCGCCCCACCGTGCGCGAGCGTCCCGTGCAGCAGGCAACTTCCACCACCACGCCCGTCCCGCCCACCATCGCACCCACCGCAACTTTCGCGCCACCAACGGCAACACTCGCGCCGGAACAGCCGCCCGAAGCATCCACCTTCACCCTGTTTTCCATCAACATTCAGGATTTCAGCTATCCCGCCGAGTCTGCCGCCGTGCTGGACAAAATCATCACCCTGCATGAAACTTACGGTGTGCCGGTGGACATCTACCTGACGGATGTGATGGCGCAAATTTACGCCGAGCCATATCCCGCCCTGTTGGAACGGCTGAAAACATCGCCGGTGGTTGCCGTCTCATACCATGCCCGCCCGCCGCGCCCGTATGTCAACCAGTATGATTGGGTCGGTTTGCGCAATATGTCCGCCGAGCAACTGTATGAAACCGTTCTGCGTTATGAAACGCACGCCGTAGACCCGGTTTCCGGTCAGACCACAGACGCGCCGGGAGGCTATCAATATGTCGCGTCGCTGATGGGATACCCGCCGTATGCCGGGTCGGCGCTGACGGCTGACCCCACTATTAATGAAACAGTAATGCGGGTTTTTCGAGAGTTGGGCGCGCAGGTGACGGTCAAACATGGCAAGGCGATGAACCTCGGCGATACGAAAAACGGGTTGACGGTGCGCCCCGAACATGCGGATTACAAACTTTTTGAGCAGGTCGGCGAGGATGCCGGCGCGGCATTTGAAAACGCGGTGGCACAGGCACGCAATTCAACGGGGGGTGAACCGCCCTATTTTGTGGGCGTGAAAATGCACGATAACAACTTTTTCGCCACACAATCCGCATGGTTGACGGTGTATCTGGACGGCGGAAAACGCCCGGATTGGGATACGTCGCGTCGCGCATCGCTGCTTTCGCAGGATGAGCAAGACGCTGTTTGGGCGCTGTACGAGCAGACGGTAATATATGTTGCGGCGCAAGCGGGGCGCATCGTGCCGGTTAATTTACCGCTGGTTCTGCAAATGTCGGCAATCGAAAATTGATGGCGGGCATCCGAATCCGACGGCGCATAAGGTCGCTAATGGGAGCATAACCCGGGTGATGCCATTTGATAGGGCAATCGCATACTAAATTGCCAGTACTTTAAGAAGATAATCTGTACTCCATCCGGCTTTTTTCCGTTTCGCCTGAATGCCGCATTTGGCGGATGTCT
>CAZMXX010000313.1:0-5010 GCA_964570315.1 uncultured Anaerolineaceae bacterium
CACACCAAAAAAACACCACACAGCGCCAAAAAAAACAAGAATAAGCGGACTATACCGACAAAGGTCGCCAGCAATGATACAATAAGCTTGGAAACCGTGAAAAAGATCAGGGCGACCAATACAATCGCAACCGCAAAAGTCAACAGGTTCATATCTACCCTCCCGTTGTAGAATTGCACTAAAACTGCTGCGGGGTTGCTTGGATAGTGCTTGTAATTGTATTTTACAACAATTGGGCATGCATTTCATCGGTCTTACGAATAAAGAATCAGGAAACGATTCATTCATTTGACTATGAACAAATTATGCCGGGTATAATTTTTTTGAGGGGGATTAAAATATTAAGTGGCGTTTATATCCAATCGAGACTGCGTGCGCTCGGTTTTTTGCCTCCAGTTTGGTATAGATGCTTCGGATGTGGCTTTTAACCGTAGGCTCCGCAATTGAAAGTCTCTGTCCAATTGCCTTATCCGTGAAACCATCCGCCATTAATTTCAGAATTTCACGTTCGCGGTTGCTCAACTCTTTTGAAAGTGGGT
This sequence comes from uncultured Anaerolineaceae bacterium, assembly GCA_964570315.1. GTDB lineage: Bacteria > Chloroflexota > Anaerolineae > 4572-78 > 4572-78 > JANTHQ01. The sequence goes on from CAZMXX010000313.1 coordinate 540, forward strand.
CATGAACATCATCAGGGAGTTGTACCACTGCGCGAATATCTTGTACCAGTTCCTCCGCCCGAAAGCCCTTGCGCCGCGCAACGTGTGCCCCGGCGGCTTTCGCGTCTTCCAGCAAGTGCTGATATGCCGTAATTGCAATGATTTTTACAGCCGAATTTTCTGCCCGTATCCGCTGAATTTGGTCTATACCTGCATGCTCATCCCCAAACCACTTCAAATCCATTATCAGCACATTCGCCTTATTTTCGTGGATGGCGGTCAGCGTGTTACCGGCATTGTCAACTTGACCAACCAATTCAATATCCCGGTATTGATCCAAATTTAACTGCAATCCAGCCAGTATCATTGGGTCATCATCCGCAATTAAAACTCTGATTCTATCAGACATTTTTACCACCATCTCCTTCAAATTCGGATAATTCCTGCTCCATTCGGACGATAATTTGCTCGGTATCCTCAATTTGCAAACTCAATGTCGGCTCGGCACCGGCACCCAACAGAGCAAGTTGCTCTTTCAATTTCCACAATCGACGATAGTGCTGTTTCAATGTCCTTTTCATCCCCGTTATTTTTATCGCTTCGATTGCTCCTCCCATCCCACCGTCAACTCTCAAGTTGGTCAATTCAGATTGAGTTTTTTTGATTTGGTCTGAAATCTCCAGAAATTCATCGGTCGCCAAAACGCCAACTATCAATTTTAAGATTGCCACTCCTGTGAGCCCTTGTTTCGTTCTTGATTTGCGCGCTCCGGCTTCCCTAGCCGGTTGAATCAAAGCCGGATAGGCGCTGATGGCAATAATCCGCAAATTCGGTTTGATAGCGAGTATGTTTCTGATGACCTCTTCTCCGGCAGTTTTTTCCCCGAACCAGTCCAAGTCGAGGAATAGAATATCAACGTCAACCTCCCGAACCTTTTCTATAACATCGTCAATGGTCTCTGTAACGGTTACCACATCCAATGCCACGGCAGGATATGATTCCAGTGCTGTTTTCACACCCAACGCAAACAGTTCTTCATCATCTGCAATAAGGACTCTAATCGGAACTCTCATCATCCCCCCTTTTTATTGCCCCACCCTATCTTGACACGCTAAACGGACAATAACCTCGGTGCCGTTACCCACTGCCGACTCAACCGTCAAGGTTCCACCAATCTTCTTTGCCCAGCGTGTCATCTGCCGTAAACCAAACGACGTGATTTCCGTCTTTTTTTCTTCGACCGAAAAACCACACCCATTGTCTTTGACCGAATAACGCAAGGTGTCCCCCTCCATACTGAGGGCAACCCATAGTTTGTGGCAATCCACTTGTAAGTCATTCTGTATCCCGGAATGTTTTTTGGCGTTATTAATTGCCTCCACGCCGATACGGTAAAGCCCGTATTGTATTTCTGTCGTGAGGCAACTTTCCAAAGCAGCAGGAATATCCACCCGCATAATTGAATCCAACGCCAATGCTCGTCCCAATTCCAGCAGAGCTTCATTCAAGCCTTTGTCGCGCAATGTCGGTTGCCGGAGTTCTGTCATCAGTTGGTTCAGGTTGTCATAAGCGAAGCGGGTTCCGTGGATAATTGAAGTTAGATTGTCTTCGATTTTGGCTATCGCTTCTTGACGCCTCTGTAAATCGCCATTCCCGGATAGCGACTCACGATGTTCCGGCGGCAACACCGTTTTTAACGTATTCTGGGTTGCTTCTCCGATTAATAATGGACCGCCGTGCAAAACGTTCAGCGCATCGTGAATATCGTTTTGCAGCCATTCGCGTTCCTCGCGCACAGCTTTATCCGATGCTTGCCTCGATGCCAGACGCATATTTTCTATCGTGTCGGCAATACGATCCACATATAATTTCAAATCCTTTTTCCAACTTTGCTCGACCAAACTCACTTTTGATGAAATACTTATCACAATATCAAAAATCGATTGTCCGAATTTATTCACGAAACGGATGATGAAAAAACCCTGTTCCGTTCTTCTGGGTGATTTTTCAAATGAAAAATAGCTTCGCGCCCATGTACTTTTCCATGGAATATACACAATGCGCACCCCCGGCTTCTTTTCTGCGGATCCTTCGAGGCGGCGAGACAAATTCCGTTTTATCTGTGTTGCCTCCGACTCTTGTATGCCAAACCCGGCATATCCCGGCGATGTCTCGCCCAAAAACGGGTGCACTTTCACAAATCCACGCCGGAAGCCAATATCTTGAAAACAGGTCTTTAATTGCCGGGCGAGGTTGGCGGTAGTGAGGGGGGGATGAAAGCCGGTGACCACTTCCTCAATTTTCTGACGAAACGCCAAAGACAGTGCCATCTCCAATTCACGCGAGGCTTGGGTGGCAAACAACCACACCGTCTGACTATCTTCTTTTGAGATGATACTGCCCGGCTCACAATCCAGCGAGAGTATGCCAATCGCTTTGTTTTGAGACGCAATCAACGGGATGTGGTAATTGTATCTGTGCCGCGTCGACGTGCTGGCGGCGAAATATTGAAAAACTTCCTGTTGTGTGTCCGCAAATGTCTGAAGCTGTTGCTGCGTTGATGGGTCATTGAGGATGTCTCGCATATTGCGTTTTGTATCCACCACTGCCGGCGGCAACTCATAAGGCACTACCCCAAATAGATGCACTGCAGCATGTTCGGCATCCAACAGGATTTCAGCACCGTGGATTACATCGCGCATAAGTTTTTCTATGCCATTTTGCGGCTTTAACATTTGTTGCGAGAAAAAAAGAATGTCCTGCACTTGCCGATGTTTTTTCTGACGTTCTGCAAAATCCATTGCATTCGCCAAGGCGACGGAAGCCCACGCGGCGAGGAGTTCAATTTGTTCCTCGTCGCCTTTGTTAAAGGCAGCTTCCTTTTCGCTATCTAAACTCAGCGTGCCAATTAACTTTTCGCCGACATACAATGGCGTGACCAGCAACGCTCGATAGTCTCGTCCTTCATCTTTAACGATAAATCTGGCATCCTTCATGCGATTGGGAACATTAATCGTTTCCAGATTTTTTAATGCCGCGCCGGCAATCCCTTTGCCATATTCAAAATCCAATGAACCTTCCCGATTGAAATGTGTTGGATAAGAAGCAGTCAGTTCCAGCATTCCGGATTGAGAACGAAAAAGATGCAATGTGCTATTCTGATGTTTGCTCGGGGAAATAATTTCTGTGGTCTTTTTGCAAAACAAGATGGCAAGTTCGTTGATATTCGTTTCCTGCACAAGTTCTTTGCTGATGTCCTGCAATATCTTTCTGCTATCACGAATGTCTCGCTTTTGCAAGGCATAATAATATGTGAAGAAAGCCACGGCAATCAGAATCAGCGAATCCGGAAACCAGACGTAAAACACGGAGCCAAGATACACCGAAAGCGTACTTGAAACGTCAAAAAATAGCTGTGGTTTTGCCCAATGCATCAGCAATACCGCTACTAAAAAACTGAGCAGAAGATAGGCGCAATAAATCAACAACCGTTTAAATGATTTATAATATCTCCCCGCCAAGATTATCGGTATCACCACCAACAGCAAGTACAGTCTACTTTTGGGCTGGAAATGCGATAGATAGAACCCTACGGCAAAGATGGAATCAAAGGCAATTTGAACTCTCTTCAATCCATCAGATTGGAATTTCTCATATTGCTTAAAATGCAGAAATATCAACCACCCCGCCCAGATTAAATAAATTGAAATAAATAGCAGCACAATAAACAGGTTGGTTCCCGATACATTACGCCAAGAAGCCGGCTCAAGAGTTTTAATATCGTACAGCGAGCTTTTCGGGAATAAGACAACCACGGCAATGATGAAAAATGCAATGGCTAATCGTATGAAGGCAATAATGTCTAAAAAAAGCAGGGTTTCATTGGTGCTGGTTGGTGCCCGCGTAAAATGATTGATTGCCGTTTTCCATCTGGCGCGAAAATTGTTTATTGAAGCCATTTCCTCTGCCTTTTTCATCCATCCATTGAACCAACGCCACATTTTAACTATAGGCTATCGCGGATGTTTTGTCATCACCCAAAAAGAGGGGGGTATACCAACAATTTCTATCAAATGAACTATGTTTGAGCCGGTATCACCACGCCATACCGCTCGACGACACCTAATTTGCAATTTTGATTGGGCGTCAAATGCCCTATGTGGGTTTGTTTCAGTCAATCACCACCTTTGGACAGAACCAGCCTTTGCCGGTCGCCATAACGTGGTTCACTTTTCGATAAAGCCAGTGGGCTCAACCTTCTAATGCGGCTGATTGAGCAACGTGTTGGAGAAAAGAATTCTGTAGTCTGAAAAATGGCGAAAAGCCCGATACGCTAATCCTCCGTGAGCCAGCAACAGAGCACTTGCCGACGTTGCGCGGTTGCCGTGATATTAGTTACTCCCCGCCATCGTACACAACCAGTGATGCTATGCCGGAAAAACAAATCTATCAATATGTATGGATATTAGAAATTGACCCGGCACAAATCAGA
>CAZMXX010000314.1:0-5007 GCA_964570315.1 uncultured Anaerolineaceae bacterium
GTACAGCACAATGGGGATGACCAAACGGACGGGGGTGGGCATCGGTTGCCGCCATGCATCGGGCAATTGCAGCAGGGTGTCGAGCCGGTTGTGCATTTGCCGGTAGGCGTCGCCGTCGAAAAAGGCGCGCAGGTTGGCGCGGTGGTGGTGGAACAAAGTTTCTCCGGCGCGGAAAAATCCGTCGGCGGTGAGTGATTTCGACCCGGCGAAAAATGCCTCGGTGCGTTCCAGTAGCGCCAATGTGTTGCGCGTGGCAATGAGCAAATCGGTCAGCGCATCGAGCGGGGCGAGTGCGTCATCGGGGATGGCGTCCGGCGTGAAGGCGGCGAAGTCGCGGATGGCGGTGGCGAGTTTGCGGGCGGCGAAAAGCATGTCGTCTGCCAACGCCGATTTGAACATCAGCCGCGCCCCCAATTCCGCGCCCCGAAAATCTTGCAGTGCGTGCCACAGCAATTTTCGCGCCACCTCGGTGGTGTCGTCTGCGCCGATGATGGCGGGCAGGGGGGGCGGTTCGCGGTGCATTGCCTTTTCCAGCACCCGTTCCGGGAAAATGCGCACGCCGTCTTTTTTGAATTCACTGCGCCAGTGGCGCACCTGCCGCTCGGACAGGTCGGATTGGAAGGCGGCTTTTGCGCCCGACACCCCTTCGTCAATGGCGAGCAACGCTTGCGCCCGCCGGCTGTAGGTGTTGGTTCCGGCGTCTATCTCGGTGATGCGGCGCAGTACGTGCCGTTCCGCATCGGTGAGGATGGCGTTTTTGGAGGCGGGGGCGTTGATGTAATCCCATGCCCGCTCAAATTTCGAGCGGGTTTCGGGCTGAAGGAAATAATTTTCCTGCAAAAACCGGACGATGGCGCGGAGGTCATCTTCCGTCCCCTTCTTTTTCAGCTCCACTTCCACTTCGTAAAAAACAATTTCGGTGTCGTTCACCGGCACGTGAACTTCGTCCAGACTGTATTCCGCCACCACCCGTTCTGCGTCCGCCAGCCGGTGGACGGTGCGCGTTTGCGTCAGGCAAAAGAGAATGTTGAGCGTCGCATCGCCGAGCATGGCTTGCAGTTGGGCGTAGACATCGCTTTGCTGCCACGTTTCGGGGGCTTGGTCTTTCAATTGCGGAATGACCTTCGTCTCCACTTCCTCCCGGCGGTGGATGGCGCCCTCCGCGCCGCCCAACGATTTCAGCGAGATGACCCAATCGCCATCCGCCTGCCGTCGCCGCCGCAGGATGTACCCGTGTTGAAAAATGCGCCGATTGGCGGTGTCCAAATAGCAGTCGCGCAGATTTTTGACTTTTCCCGGCAGCACCGAAAATCCGGCGAGCTTTGGCAGTGTGTTTAGTTGCGCCAACACGGTTGCGTTGGGCACGTTGAATTTGGCTTCAATTTCCATCAAATCGCTCCTTCCCTGGGGTGGACGGTTGCCGGTAAACCGGGCGAAATTTTCGCCCGCGTGGTTTGACTATCTGCCAAACCTAAAGTATTGTACCTCGATATTTTTTCTCGCAGGTGCGGTATGAAATTGTCTGTTATCATCCCTTGTTATAATGAAATTACCACGATTAGCACAATAATTCAACAAGTGCTCGCCGTTGAGATTCCGCTGGAGCGGGAAATTGTGGTGGTGGATGATTTTTCCACCGACGGCACGCGCGATTATTTGCAATCTGTGTCACATCCGGAAGTGACGGTTGTCTTCCACCAAGAAAATATGGGGAAGGGCGCCGCCCTCCACACGGGCTTCGCCAATGCCACCGGCGATATTGTGTTGATTCAGGACGCCGATTTGGAATATGACCCGCGCGAATACCAAAAATTGCTCTCCCCGATTTTAGAGGGCAAAGCCGATGTGGTGTATGGCTCGCGTTTCATCGGCGGCGATACACACCGGGTGCTCTATTTTTGGCACTCGCTGGGGAATCGTTTCCTCACCTTCTTTTCCAATATGTTCACCAACTTAAACCTGACCGATATGGAAGTCTGCTACAAGGTTTTCCGAAAAGATATTCTTGACGCGATTGACCTGCACGAAAAACGCTTCGGGTTTGAGCCGGAAGTCACGGCGAAAGTGGCGCGGTTGGGTCGCCCGATATATGAAGTTGGCATCTCGTATCACGGTCGCACATACAGCGAAGGGAAAAAAATCAACTGGCGCGACGGCGTGCGAGCCGTATATGTTATTTTGAAATATGGTTTATTTTTGAAATAGCTACCGCAGCAACGCCAGCGTGCGCTCCAATTCTGTCGGAAGGGGCGCGGTGAACGTCATTTCATCGGCGCGGATGGGATGTTGAATGCTGAGCGAATAAGCGTGCAAAAACTGGCGAGATAGTTTCAGCCGGTTTTTTTTGTGCCCGTAAATGGTATCGCCCGCCACGGGATGCCCCAGCCACGCCAGATGCACCCGAATCTGGTGGGTGCGTCCGGTTTCCAATTTGATGCGTAGCAAGCTGAACGCCGCGAAAGTCTCTTCAATCCAATAGTGTGTCCGCGCGGGTTTGCCGTCGGGACGGGGCGCGAATTTTTGGCGCAGAGTCGAATGTCGTCCCAGTGGCACATCAATCACCCCTTCCGCCGAGCGGGGTATACCGTGCACCAGCGCGAGATATATCTTTTCCACCGTGCGCGCTTTGAATTGCGCCTGCAAATTTTCCAGCGCCGGGGCGGTTTTCGCCACCACCATCACCCCGGAGGTGTCGCGGTCGAGCCGGTGGACGATGCCGGGGCGTTCTGCATTCAACGCCGCCATTTCGGGGTAATGGTGCAACAGCGCGTTCACCAGCGTGTCATCGGCGTGCCCCACTGCCGGATGGACGACCAGCCCCGCGGGTTTGTTCAGCGCCAGCAGCGCATCATCTTCGTACAGAATATCCAGCGGAATATTCTTGGGCGCGGGGGGCGCTTCCGCGACGATGTCGGGTTCCGTCAGGGTGATTTCCATACCCGCAGAAAGTTTAAGCCCCACTTTGGCGGGCGGCTTGCCGTTCACCCGCACGTGCCCGGCGATGATGAGCTGCCGAACGCGGTTTCGGGACAACGCGGGGCGCGCTTGCGCCAGAAACTTGTCCAGCCGGATGCCGTCGGTGGGGCAGGTGAAGGTGTGCGTGTTCATTGTTCCTGCGCTTTTTGCGCCTGCTGCTCTTTCAGGTCTTCCTGCCAGACCCAGTATGCCAGCAGTACCGTCCCGGTGATGATGGCGACATCGGCGATGTTGAAGATTGCCCAAAAGCCGACATCCACAAAATCGGTCACAGCGCCATGCTGCACCCGGTCCCAGCCGTTCCCCAATGCGCCGCCGAGCATCAGCCCCAGGCTTATCCGCATCAACCACGGTATGGAAGGCGATGTCATCGCATAATAGATGATTGCCACTGCCACCAGAAACGCAATCACCATAAAAATGTTGCCACTGCCCCGAAACAGTCCGAGTGCCGCGCCGGGGTTGGTCGTGTATCGAATCAGTACCAACCGCTCCAAGCCGGGGATGGGCGCCCACGTTGCGCCCGGCGAAATATTGTTCATCACCAGAAATTTCGTCAACTGGTCAAGTGAAAAAATGATGGCGGCGACTTCCAGAAGATGCATCACCGTTGTTGCGCGTTGCCCGCTGTGCGAGCCGGTTAAATTATTTTGCAATGGTCAACCTCAAGCTATGGCTTATTTTTCAATTGTACTAAATTGCCGGTATTTGGCAAAACCGCAAAAAAATCGGTTGATTTTGCAACATAGGTGTGGTAAAATTAGGCGTGTCCAACAAAAACTATATAACTAAGGGAGAGAAGTATTATGGATGACATTAACAACAATGACAAACTATTAGCTGCCCTGTCTTACCCGATTGGAATAGTGGCGATCATCATCTTGTTGGTTGAGGATATGAAGGGGCGTCCGTTTCAGAAGTACCATGCCGTGCAAGCATTGGGCGTGAATGTGGTGCTGATTGTGCTTAGCATCATTCTCGGATTCATACCGCTTGTGGGATGCATCGTTCCGCTGTTGTGGCTGGTGACACTGTATTGGGCGTATCAAGCCTATCAGGGTCAGTACTTCGACATTCCCGGTGTGACACCTTTCTTAAAGGGACAAGGTTGGATGGAATAGAAATTCCTCGGTCATACGAAGGGCGGCGAGACACTCGCCGTCCTTTTTTTGTGCCGGAAAATCTCAGTGGGGTACAAATATCAGGGGTGTATCAGTGTGCCGCTGGCAAGGTAAAATATGACGAAATTCACGTTGACGTAAAAGAAACGTAAAGAAATATCAATTTACGGTATTATCCTTAAAGTTTCCCGTAATTTTGCCGAAGAAATATAGTGAAAAATTATAAAAACATACCATTGGTAGCGGCTATTTTCTTTATAGCGACTTCAGGGAGATTGTGTATGAGACTTTCTATTCGTGTGAAGTTGATGGGCGGTTTTTTTCTGACAATTGTTGCACTGTTGGTTGTTGTTGTGGTGAATATTATTAGTTTGCGCAATATCCACCGAGATGTGAAACAATTGACTGACGAGGAATTGGTTGTGGTTGCGCATACTGGGAAACTGGCGGCATTGGCTCGACAGGAACAGGCGTTGGTAGTATTGTATGCACTCGGAGGGGATAAGGCGACCGTTGCAGAGTTGGAAGCCGTTCAGCAGCAGTTTGATGATGAACTGGCTCTGATTATTCCGCTTTTGGAAAACAAAGAGGTCTCATTGGTACAAAATGCGGCGCAGAATGAGAAGCAGGTCATCACTGACGGTTTGAAGATGGCAGAACTGTTTTTGTCAGGCGACCGCGCGGGTGGTTTGGCACAAATGAAAGATTTCAATGCAGCGGCGCAACAAGTTATCGGTAATTTTGAGGAGGTGGTTGCTTCTGCCAACGGCAATGCCGCGCAACTGCAAGTTGAAATAGAGAAGGTTCAAGCGAATGCATCTCGACTGGGATTGATAGTGGGTGTCATTGCGATGCTAAGTACCTAAGCAAAAGTAATTTGGTATTTTGAGCCGATGTTATCAAGAACATT
>CAZMXX010000315.1:0-4998 GCA_964570315.1 uncultured Anaerolineaceae bacterium
TGTCTGCCGTCGTCGAGTCTAACCAGGTGCAGTTGATCCAGCCGCCTGTGCAGTGCTGGTCGCTCGCCGAGGAACTCGTAGAGGCTCATAACCCACTCATCGCTCTGCGCTTCCAGGAACGATTTGCTCAACTTTGATATCAAGCCTTCGGGTGTCACCTCTGCAACGCCAAGTTCCTGCATCAGGTACTGCCGAAGGTCGGGCATGCGGTCCTGCGTGATGGTCTCACTCAGCCAGGCGCATTCTCCTTCCTCTCCGAACACCGCCGCCAATTGCCTTGGGGTAAAGAGCTCGCGCAGTTCCTGGACTCGGGCAAGTCTTGCCCGGGGAGCCGCCACGTAACCGCCCCCGAAGCGAGGAAGCAGCTGCTCGGTACGTAAGGCTTCCTTCACCGCCTCGAACAGCGGGGTAAACATCCTCCCTTCGGGGAATCGTGAGCGGTCCAGTGGCAACACGCGAAGCGCATCGGCATCAAGCAGCTTCATCTCACGCAGCGCAAGCAACGCATCGATCAAAAGATTACCAGTTTCGGTGACTAGATACTTGTTCCAGTGGTCGTCCTTTGGCACATTGTCGCGGCTCGGTGTCGTCCGATAGGGACCCTGCACGAGGAAGCCAAGATGCGTCTCCACGACCGTGGGGAAGAAAACAACCAACGGAGATTCATCAACAGGGCGTATAGCCTCTTTACCATCCTTTTGCTGCAATTGAAAGGCTATCTCCACATCACCGGCCACTTGCCCGTCTTCTGTGCGCACGGGTCTCGAAAACACCAACCAGGATTCTTCGGTTGGCTCGTCCTGTTTATCTTCCTGCCATATCAGATCAAGTCTTCTGGCATTCTTACCCACTACTGTAGGCTGGCTCCGCAGATACAAACCTGACGGACCATTTTCTACAGTCCAAGAGATCTCCTCGATAGCCCTGAGGAACAGAAGTACTCGTGAGCCAAGACGTTGCAGCCCGGTCTTGATTTCCTCAACAGCGCCTTCATCGTTTGACCTCAAAGGCAGTATAAAGACCGTCTCTTCTTCCTCCCTATTAATAGCAGGAGCAGGGGCAGGCCAAACGAAGTTCTCTATGGCAAAGTCCTCACCGCCAGAATGAACCTCTGGCCGGTCAGTAAAGGCGTACACCGATTTAAAGCCAATTCCGAAGCGGCCAATCGAAGTTAAATCCTTTGGACTCTCAGCAATCCCGCAGATACCTCGCACGTCCCGCTCATCAAAAGGAGCGCCGTAATGTGTTACCCTTAAGGCGCTACGATTGAGTTCGAACTTGACCTCCCGTCGCCCTCCCCAGTCTAGGCCACGCCGAACCAATGCGTCTTCAGCGTTTTGAAGCAATTCATAAATAAAGTGCGTTCGCTCAGCGTAACGGTCGGCAAGGAGCATGGGTCCGATACGGCCAATATCCGTACCGTAACGCCGCTCGTTGTCTTTACGTATCAAATCATAATCAATAGCCACTACTCACTTGCCTCCCTTGGGATCAAACCTTCGGCATAGCATAACAACCGCAAGTCGCACTCCTTGCACACCTTTCGTTCCGGAGGCGTGGTAACACTGAAATCGCCCTCTTGAATCTTTTTAACTACGACGTCAAATCGTCTGCCAGCCTCTTCAACTTGTTCAGGCAGATACGGAAATTCCATCAGTGCATCACTCTTCTTTGGTTCAGCGGTCCAGTACAGCAGCAATCTCTCTGGACGCTTACCATACCTTTGTTCCAGGATGTGCGCGTATGTGCACAGCTGATCCTGATAGGTAGACAGCATCTTGGGATCGGAGCTCCGCTCGGAGGTCTTGAAGTCCAGCAACTCCAGCTTCCCGTCTTTCCCCATAAGGAGATCAACCTTCCCTGTCAGGATGTAACCATCCTTCTCAACCGAAACATCAACTTCGGTTTCGACGACTCGTTTCATCTCCTCGCGATTCTGATGGAAGTAGTTTAGCACCTGATCCAAGGCGGCCTTGCGGGCCGCAGGCCCAACGGGACGAACGTCTGATAGACACAAGAAGTTGAAGGTTCGATCAAAGAGGTCCTGAACCATAGCATCATCAATCTGATCCAGCTTTCCATCCAGAACCAGTCGATGAATTTCCTCGATGCTCTGATGTACAAGCAGCCCAAAGAAAATAACCGCCGACCTGGAAGGTGTAAAATCGTAATGCCGAAAGAATTCGTATTGCCTCGGACACGTTTCATACACCTTCAAATCTCCGGTGAAGCTGTAACTTCGCTTAACAGGCTCGCGGTCCTTGATTGTAAACTTCTGCGTGGCGAGAAGTTCTTTCTTAACATATGGCCATTGAGGAAGTCCCTGCCAGATCGGAGCAAAATAATCCTTCGGGCGTTCATGGCTGGTCAGAACTAGCAACTTCGCTGCACGAGAAAATGCCACGTAGTGCAAGCGCATTCGGTCGAACTGTGTAATACGGCTCTCCGGCTCAAAGGGAGGGCGGTGGTAGTAAGGCTTCAGATCGCGATCCACCCCCTTCGGACTCGACAACTGTTTGTCCAATGAGCCTACTATGACAACAGGAAACTCCAATCCTTTTGACTGATGGATCGTCATAATTTGAACATAACCTTTAGGGATTGGTCGGTCAGGATCTTCATACTCATTGATGCCCCCTTCGTGCAACAAGCGCAAGAAACTATTGAAAAGGTGGTAGCGTAGGAGTTCACGGTTTCGAATAGTGACAACCGTATAGTGGTAGTAACTCTGAAAGGTGTTGATCAGCTGCGAGAAGATCGCCAAATTCCGCGCTCGGTTCTCATTCCGCAACATGCTCCTGAAAGGCTCAAAGGCAATGAGACGGTATAAGTAGTCCGAGGGTCGCAGGTCGAGCGACTCACCTTCCTTTAGCCCCTCAACCTGATCTGTCAGTTCGCGCAGGCGAGTCGCCAATGGGTGAGGTGGAGCACACCGACGGGTTAGATCGAAGATGCAGTCATCCACGTACCTAGCAAGATCGTTGAGAGCCTTCCCTCTCAGCTCGCCACGGCCATTGCCCACGTATCCAAAAATTATAGAATAGCACGCCACCATAAGTCGGACTTCATCATTCTCAAAATATGAACGGGCCCTTGGGCAGAAAGCAGGCAGACCTTTTGCCTCCAAAGCACGGAGGTACCTACCGCTATATTCTGAACGTACGCTGTGAAGCAACAGAGCTATCTGGCTCAAATCTTCTATGACGTCTTGGTCCTTCAAGTAGGCAACCAAATCGGCAAACCGATTGGCTTCATCCGTGCTGCTTTTACCCCAGATGCAGAAGACGGCAGGGTAGTCCGGGTGCTCTGAGTCCGAATCGGGTTCGATGCTTTTATCGTAGCGGAAAGCAGTTCCATCCGGGTTCGACCAGTCGGCCGACGCCATCCATTTGTCGTAGGCACGAACAATCCGCTCGTGAGATCTGTAGTTACGAGTCAGTTTGATCGTACAGCATTTTCGGAAATGTCCTGGAAACTCAAGGATGTTGCGCACCGTTGCCCCACGGAAACGATAGATGCTCTGATCTTCGTCTCCGACTACACAGATATTGTTTTCCGGAGCGGCCAGTCTGAGCAGGATTTGTTCCTGTATGTAATTAGTATCCTGATACTCGTCGACCAGCAGATACTTAACGCTCTGGGAAACTTTTGGGCCAATCTCCGGGTTTTCCAAAAGGTTATAGAACAGATATTGCTGATGAGCAAAGTCGATGCGGTTTGACCGAAAGAGCGCTTGACGATATCTCTGGTAAACTTCTCCGAGTGTTTTAAGAAAGGAATCCTCGCTGTCTATGAGTGCCCTATGATTGACTAGCTCTTCTGTAATCTTGTTGAAGTAGTTTCGCAGTCCCTCGATGGCACCCCACTTCGTCTTCCAGCGTCCCAAATAAGGTGGCTCGGTTGGACCACCTACAATTTCGTTGAAATGGTCGAAAATGAAAAGGAGTTCGGTCAGTTCATCGAGCGTTTCGAAGTTGTTGCCTAGGGGAGTATGATGTCGATATTCACACAAAAAATTGTTGCAAATGCCGTGAATCGTGCCAATTCTCAACGATGACAGATCATCGGTGTAGCCAACGCTTCTTGATGCGGCCCTTAGGCGCTCTTGCAGCTCGAAAGCAGCTTTTTCTGTGAAAGTACATATAACAAGTTCTCGTGGTGATACTGCATCAAGCATCAGAAGATTGAGCGCTCTGTAAACCAGGCTAAGCGTCTTCCCTGAACCAGGACCGGCGATTACAAGAAGCGGACCTACACCATGGGCTATCAAAGCCAGTTGTTCTTCATTGAAAGAGTTGTAGTGCTTCAAAATCGCAGGATGAATGTTCACCGCATGCTTAGTAAACGAGACGTGTCCTTCGAAGGCACTCGAAGAGATTGGTCTTCTTGATAATGACAAGCGCCAGTTAGCCATTCCTGCCCAGTCTTTTTTTCGCTGTTTTAGCAAGGCACTGTTCTAAATTCTTTCTTTTATTCAAAGTATTTTGAGCCTCCGCTCCACTTTTCCGGACCCATTCATCAACCTCAGAAAGTTTGAAACGTAGTAGCCTTCCGACACGATGTGCCGGAAATCCTTTAGACTCGACCCAACGGTATATAGACTCCTTGGCCACCTGCAGGTGTGAAGCTACCTCCGCTGCATTGACCCAGCCTTCTTCAATAGACATTTACGCTCCTACCTCATGTTCATGAGAAATGTCCATTTGAGTCTACGACGAATAACAAAAGTATACGAAAGTGGGTTAGTTCTGTCAAACAAACTGTGAGATAGGCCCAGCATCACTACGAGCATGCGAGCCCCATGCACTCGCCTCTCACACTGTCTACGAGGCATAAGTCTACAAAGGATTTCTTTTCCAAAGTTGTGTTTTTGGTGACGTCAGCAGACTATTAAGATGCACTCACTCTTCTGTAGAAGAGAGCACTAAATCTTCTAACCTCATCTTTGACATATTGGCGGCTCTTTGTTATAGTTCGAACTGCGAAAAACTCTATAGG
>CAZMXX010000316.1:0-4987 GCA_964570315.1 uncultured Anaerolineaceae bacterium
CCGGCAGTTTGCAGTCCGGGACTCCAGTTGATGAGATATTCGGAGTGATAGATGAGTCCTTTTTCGTACATGGTCACAAAGGCTTCGCGCACCGCCCGCGACAGTCCTTCGTCCATCGTGAACCGCTCGCGGTCCCAGTCGCAACTCGCGCCGAGGCGGCGCAATTGGCGCACGATGTGTCCGCCGTATTTCTCTTTCCACTCCCACGTGCGGCGCAGGAATTCCTCGCGCCCGATTTCCTCGCGGCTGGTTCCTTCGCGGCGGAGCATTTTTTCCACCTGCAACTGGGTGGCGATGCCCGCATGGTCGGTGCCGGGGATCCACAGGGCGGCTTCGCCTTTCATGCGGTGGTAGCGGGTCATCAGGTCTTCCAGCGCCACGAACATCGCGTGTCCCAGGTGCAATTCGCCGGTGACGTTGGGCGGCGGAATGGCAATGACAAACGGTTTCGCGTCGGCGGGGGCGACTTCCGGCTTAAAATATCCGTGCGACGCCCACCATTCGTAGATGGGCGTTTCAAACGCTTTCGGGTCGTAGGCTTTCGCCATCTCCTTTTCAGGATTGAAAGGTAATTCTGCGGTCATGACGTTCTCCTTGCTTCTTGCTTCCAAAATAAAACCCCTCTCATCGCAAGGACGAAAGGGGAACATTCGCGGTACCACCTTGATTTGGTTTTTAGTTGCCGGTTTTCAGCGGTCTGTTCACAGTCGAATGTCCAAATACCCGACACCCGAACACTGATAACCGAAAACTGATAACCGAACACCGATAACTAAAACCACACTCAATCAGCGATAACGGGCTGAACCGGACTGCCCTACTTGGTTTCAGACAATCAACTCACAGGCGACCTTCCACGGTTGTGGTTGTGGCGGGGTTTCCAGCCGATGACCCTGCCTCTCTGGCAACTCAGTGCCGTGTACTCCTCCTGCTCGGCGTTGTTTCATTTCGTGAATAGTATATCAAATTGGGCGGGAATGTCAACCCCCGAAAACCGACGCGGGGTGTTTCAGCTTTGAGCCAACATTTAACCCGGAAATGAATTTCCGGGCTAAAAGCCCAAGTTGGCTTAAGTTTTGAGTCTTGAATTTTAATTCGAGGCGAAATCCCGCCAAAAGTTGAAGCGCACCCAAATCACGCCGCAACGGGCAATAATTTGAACACTCGTCCATACTGCGCGGCTTGAGAAATGTCTCCGTCGCGCAGAGCCAAGCGAACAGCATCCAGTTTCTGCACATCTTCAACCGACAGATAGGGCGACCAATCATCATCCGTTATAATTAGCGTGACAACAACCTCCGCCACATAATCGCCTTCGTGAATATATTTTGAAACTTGTTTCTCACTCATCTCTTTCTCCGTAGAAAATCCGACGACCATCGTTTGGGGTCGGGGCGATAAGCAGTAACTAACACCGCAGGGCTTGAAGCGTTCTTTGGTATTCCCCACACCACATGAAGCGGATTCCCGTCACGATCATATTGTCGCACCAGCACACTCGGTCATTTGGGATAACTGGGATAATCTTCCACAACAACCGCTTCTGAAATTGTTTCAAAAATATCTGCGACAAAAATATTGTCATTCGCAAGCTCATCATATCCATGTGCAGATATTTTTACATCTCCATCGTCCATTAAACGCAGTATTTTTTGAAACGTTTCACTCGTCAATGGTATCTCCACAGAAATTGTAGTTGGTTTCTGATGTCCCGTCAACCCCCGAAAACCGACGCGCCGAACATTGCCAGCAGGATGAAGCGCACGGTTTTGCCTGCCACTGCCGCGCCGAGAAACTTCCACCACGGCATTTTGAGCGTGCCCGCCAGAATCCCCCCCACATCGAAAATCGGGTTCGGGATGGCTGCCAGCGCAAAAATCATCCACGCGCCGTAGCGATTCATCAACGTTTCCAAACGATGATACCGCGCCCGATTCTCCACCATCACCCGCCCGGCGAAGCCCGCCAGATAGCCGGTCATCTCCCCGATGGCAGAGCCGATACCGGCAAAAATTCCGACCCAGTACGGGTTCAGCGCGCCCCCCACCGCAAAGACGATTGCCCAACTCGGCGCGGGCAGAATGAGCGTCGCGTTCCCCAGTAGGCTGATGATGAACACTCCGGGATAACCATACGCGGCATATTTGCCGATGGAATCGCGGGCGGCGATGATGGCAACGGTGATACCGACGGAAAACAACACCGCCAGCACTCGGAGCGCGATTTGACTGCGCGAGATGTGGGATTGGTTATCGGAGATTGGAGATTCGCCACTCGTCATTTATCTCGTCACTCGTCGCTCGCCACTATCCAATTGACCAGCCCGCGCGCTTCGAGAATTTCCATCAGTTTGGACGGCAACGGCGCAAAGCGGAACGTCTGCGCCCCCACCGTCACTTCGCCCGCCGCCAAATCCACCGCCACCGTATCGCCGGGGCGATAGGCGTTCACTGCTTCCGGCAGCACGATGATGGGCAAGCCCTGATTGATGGCGGAGCGGAAAAAGATGCGCGACACCGATTTGACGATGACCGCCTTCACCCCCGCGTGCGCCAACCCCACCGAGGGGTGTTCGCGGGATGAGCCGCAACCGAAGTTGTCGCCGCACATCATCACATCGCCCGGCTGCACCCGCGCCGCAAAACTTTCGTCGAACCCGGCGAAGAGATGGGGCACGATTTTTTCCGGGTCGGAACTGGCAACCGTGTAGGTCAAATTTCCGGCAAACATCTGGTCGGTGTTCAGGTTGTCTGCGTCCTGATATGCCCACACGCCATTGAGGCGACGGTCGTCATCCGGCTGAATATCCACCATGTCGCTCTGTTTCTGCCGGTAGGGATAAACCTCCGTGCCCGCCACCGCGCGCGGGTCGGTGATGACTCCCGTCAACGCCGATGCCGCCACCGTCGCCGGGGATGCCAGATACAAATTGGCGTTTTTGTTGCCCATTCTGCCTTTGAAATTGCGGTTGGCGGTGGACAGCACATTTTCGCCATCGGCGGGGATGCCCTGCCCCGTGCCGAGGCACGGACCGCACGACGGGGCGAGGATGTTCGCGCCCGCTTCCACCAGCGTTTCGATGTAACCGTCGCGCATTGCCGGCAAAAAGACTTTCCGCGATGCAGGACCGATGAGCAAGCGGAAACCGGGCGCAACTTTCTTCCCGCGCACGATGTCCGCCGCAATTTTCAAATCTTCCAGCCGCCCGTTGGTGCATGTGCCAATCAAACCCTGTTGGATGGGAATGCCCGCCACATCGGCGATGCTTTTGATGTTGTCCACGTGATGCGGGGCGGCAACTACGGGGAAAATTTCAGCGAGGTTCAATTCGATTTCGCGGGTATACCGGGCATCGGGGTCTGCCCACACCCCGTTTTCAACTTCGCCGCCGAGGAAATCCGCCAGCACCGCGTCGGGCGGGAAGACGGCGTTTTTCGCCCCCATTTCCGACGCCAGATTCGCCAGCGTCATCCGTTCCGCCAGCAAAAGGGTCGCCACACCGTCACCGTGATATTCGATTGCCATATAATTCGCGCCCGCCGAGCCAATCATCCCCATAATCCACAGCGCCACATCTTTTGCCGCCACCGGCTTTTTCAGCGCGCCGCGCAGGGTAATTTTGATGGTCTCCGGCACGCGGAACCACGTTTCGCCGCGCCGCCAGATGCCCGCCGTCTCCGTGCGGTCGATACCGGCGGCAAAGGCGTTGAACGCGCCGCTGGTGCAGGTGTGGCTGTCGCTGCCCACAATAATCATCCCGGGGCGGGCGTAATCGCTCATCAATTGATGGCAGATGCCCTCGCCCGCGTCATGGAATTTTTCCACCCCCTGAAACGTCACAAATTCGCGGATAGCGGCGTAATCGTTCGCCAGTTTCGCCGTGGTCGGCGGGGCGTTGTGGTCGAGAATATTCACGAGTTGTACGGGGTCGAAGACCCGTTCGCCGCCCATTTTGGCGAATGTTTTGGCAATACTGACGGTATTGTCGTGTGACAGTACCAAATCCGGTTTTTTGAAAACGATACTGCCCACCGGCGCACCGAAAATCTTTTCGACGAATGTTTGTCCCATCATTTCACCTCTTAAAATGAAAAAAATTTATCGCGCGGTCAACCCAATCCGAACACCGAATTGAAAGCCACAATTGCCAAATAGAAAGTTACTTCCGTTGCCTGCTGCACCGCACCGAGACAATCGCCGGTATAACCGCCGATGCGCCGCACAAAGTACGCCGCCGCCAGCGCGGTCATCGCCGCCACCGGCACGAGTGTCCACAGCAGAAAAACGCCCTGCGCCCACGCAAAATCCGTGGCGAGCCAAATGACGGGCGCAAAGCCGAACAGCGCCGCCACCAAAAACGCCCCGCCGGAAAGTTTCACTGCCAACGGCTTGGCTTTGCCGGTCAAATCGTCGCGCACGTATTTCAGCCCCACAATCAGCGTCACGGAGGCGAAGCGGCTGAGCGCGTGCCCGGCGACAAGCGCCCACGGCAATTGCGCGGTGTCCAGTTGCATCAGCGCGGTGAATTTCAGCGCGAGCATCAACACCAGCCCCAACGCGCCAAAGGTCCCCAGCCGCGAATCTTTCATGATTTCCAACACCCGGGCTTTGGTGTATCCTCCGCCGAACCCATCGCACGAATCCGCGAAACCGTCCTCATGGAACGCGCCCGTCGCCAAAACCGTCGCCACCATGCTCAACAAAATGGCAACCGGCGGGGGAAAAATCAACCCCGCCAACCACACCGTCACCGCACCGATGCCGCCCACCAGCACCCCCACCAGCGGGAAATATCGCGCCGCATGGTTGAGATACGCCTGCGAAAAAGGCAGGCGTTTCGGCACGGGCAGACGGGTGAAAAACATCAGCGCCGTGAAAAAGAGGATGACCTCTCGCTTAGCTATGCGGATGATGTGCCATGCCCGGCGTGGCTGATTGACCATCGGCGCTCCCTAAATCGTTCCGGCATTTTTTCTCGTTTGCAACT
>CAZMXX010000317.1:0-4985 GCA_964570315.1 uncultured Anaerolineaceae bacterium
TCTAGGTCGATATTTTAAACCCGTCGCTCAATTTGTATGACAACCGGCCAGACAGCAATCTGCGGGTATACAATCCGGGTCGATTCAGTTTCAATGTGAAGGGGGGGCGGTGCGAGGCGTGTCAGGGCGCGGGCATCATTCAAATTGAGATGCAATTTCTGCCGGATGTGTATGTCCCGTGTGAAGTGTGCCACGGGTTGCGCTACAACCATGAAACGCTGCAAATTAAATACAAGGGGAAATCGGTGGCGGATGTGCTGGATTTGACGGTGGCACAGGCGCTCGATTTCTTCAGCAATATTCCCGCCATCCGGCGCAAGCTGGAAACGCTGCAAAAGGTCGGACTGGGCTATGTGAAGCTCGGGCAACCCGCCACCACCCTTTCCGGCGGCGAGGCGCAGCGCATTAAGTTGAGCAAAGAGTTGGCGCGCCGCTCGACGGGGAAGACGCTGTATATTCTGGACGAACCGACCACCGGGCTGCACTTCGCCGATGTGGCGCAATTGCTGGGGGTGCTACACCGGCTGGTTGACCGGGGAAATTCGGTGATTGTGATTGAGCACAATCTGGACGTGATAAAATCTGCCGACTGGGTGATTGATTTGGGTCCCGAAGGGGGCGACGGCGGCGGCGAAATTGTGGTCGCCGGAACGCCGGAAGCGGTGGCAAACACCCCGGAGAGCTACACCGGTCGGTGGCTGAAAAAGCTGTTGGAATGAGCCCCGCCTTTTTTCACGTTCCAATCCATCGTAATTGTGCTATAATAGTCTCAGAAGCAATCACGAGTTGACGGTTTGGATGTCGCATATGTCACGCAAGCCCCAAAAATCAAACGCCGACACACAGCACACCCACTGCGGTTTCTGTTCGCAACTGGCGGACGAAGAAGTCGCTTTTCAAAAATATGGCTGGGAACAGCATAACACTTACCTGCCTGCCGCCTCAGCGCACCTAAAACTCATCACCGATTTTCGACCGTATGACAGTCGCAAACTAAAACTTCTGCAATGTCCGGAATGCAAAACCTACTATCTCTATCGGACAGATTGTCAACTGCACCCGCTAGAAGCGGGGAGCTTGTCCCTAACGTCGGGCGTTGAGACGTGCGGGTGGTTGACAGGCACCCCAGCCGCGAGATATTCACGGCCGCGTTGATGTCGGCGTGCGCAGCGTGACCGCACCGGCGACATACAAAAGAGGATTGCGAGGTTCGATTGTGTTTTGCCGTGTAGCCGCAAACCGAACATGTTTGAGACGTATAGGCGGGGTCCACAAACACCACCGGGACACCGGCGAGCGCCGCCTTGTAGAGGATTTTCCGGCCCAAGTCGTGGAAAGACCAGCTATGCAACTCGGCACGCTTATTGCGTTTAGCCCTTATCCGGGTGCGAATGCCTTTGAGGTTTTCAAGCGCAATACCGCGTCCGGTGCGTTTCGCAATGTCTACGAGCTGCTTGCTGATGTGGTGGTTAATATCTTTGGCAAAGCGTTTCTCTTTGCCGGAGAGTTTCTTCAAGCGGCGTTTCGCGGACTTCGTACCTTTCTTTTGCAGGCGTTTCCGCTGTCGTCGCCGTCGCTTTCTGACCGAATTAACCCGGTTTCCGGCGAAACGGTCGCCGTCGGAGGTGGTGGCGATGTTGGCTATCCCCAAATCTACGCCGACAAATTCCTCAACGTCATCCGGCGTGGGTTCGTCAACATCGCAGGTGGCGAAAAGGTAGAAAACGCCGTCAATCAGTACCAGGTCGCTTTCGCCGCGTTGGGTGTTGAGCAGCTCCAGCTGCCGCTTGCCGGCGAGAAAGGGAATGGTCTGGCGGCCTTCAACCGTCCAAATACTCACCGTTTGCCGGCCTGTCTTCCACGAGAGGATACGATTGTCGTAGGCGAATGCGCCGGTGAGGGCAAAGGTGCGTTGTGTTTTGCGGTCGAGTTTGTAGGCGTCGGCGACTTTGGCGATGGCACGCACCACCATCTGCGCCGAGAGGGGATATTGTTCCCGCAGCGCTTTGTAGACAAGACGGTGGATGGCGAACTGTTTGAAGGTCTGCTGTTCCCACGCCCGGTGGCTGATGTCATTGCACGCGGCGTTGGCGGTTTTCAGGGTTTCAAGCAGGATTGCGTGTTGCTGTGGGGTTGGTTGCAGTTTTACTTTCGCCGTCAGTCTCATAATATGATTATACTCGAAAGGAGTGTTTAATGCAAACAAATGTTCTTTACTGCTTGCCCTGCCGGGCAAGCCGCTATCCCTCTCCCCCATCAAATGGGGGAGTATCTCGCGGGGATTCTCTATGAAGAATTTTTAACGCGCTTGACGAATGAACAAGCCGCCGAATATCTGGAAAAATAATATGCAGCAAAACACAATCGCGGCACACCCAAATTCCTAACTTTTTTCATGTTTTAATTCATCCTGATTGTGTTATAATTATAGTGTCAATCAAACTATTTTTGAGGCGTTATGAAGTTGGGCAACAAAGAATCCGGGCAAGGGATGGTAGAATACGCGCTGTTATTGGTGCTGATAGCGGTAGTGGTCATCGCCGCGTTACAACTCATTGCGCCCAAATTGAACCTGTCATTTCAGAAAATCATCAACGCCCTCACCGGCATTTCCACTGTCACATATCAATATCAAATCACCAATTTGAACGTCATCCGCGATAATGCCTGCGATTATAAATTGATGATTCGCGTGACCACCACTGACAGCAATGGGGATGCCGCCCCGAACACCGATGTCCCCATCATGGTGTCGCTCTCTTCTCCCAGCGCGAGCAAAACGTTCACCCCCAAAACTGACGCCGCCGGTGTCGCCAAGGTACAAGATGAAATCATCTATTCCCATGTCGGAGCGTGCCAGCACGGCACCGCAACAATTGATGTGGGCAACGGCGAATTGACCACAACCCTCGGTTATTGAGCCGCCATACCCCTTTCTCATAAAAATACCGTAAAGATTCCCGCGCATTACATTTACATCGCTATGTCAATATGTTATAATTGAAGTAATTAATTTTCTGTTATAATGGTATTATTGTGCACTTTTGGATTTTTCCGGAGGGAGGATGTATGAGACTTAAGCGAGAGCGCGGGCAAGGGCTGGTAGAGTATGCCCTAATTTTGGTACTGGTTGCTGTGGTGGTCATCGCCGCGCTGGTTTTACTGGGTCCGCAAATTAGCAGCGCCTATAATCGAGTCATCACTGGACTGGGCGGAACTGTGCCATACACCTACACCATCACCAGCGGACCAACGATTTCAACATCATACAGTTCCGGATTATGCACTTACAAACTCTCGATGAAAGTAAAAGTCACCGATGGCGGCACTGCCAAAAGCGGTGCGTCGGTAAGCGTAAGTGTTGCCGGCGGTGCGGCAGCCGGTTCCCCACCGGCAAAAACCACCAATAGCAGCGGTGTGGCAGAATGGGAGAACACTGCCATCAAATCGGTTGGGGGGGCGTGCCAAAGCGGTTCCTCCACTGTAAGTGTTGCCGGTGGCGCTGCTTCCGGTTCTGCCAGTTATTGAGGTTTATCCTCCAAAAATTTCAACCACGTGCGACCCTGTCAACAATTATGTCTGGCAGGGTTGTTGCGTCAATTTGAACTGAGCTTTTCCACTCCAAATTTTACACACCCCATATTATTCATCAACAGAAGGATGCTGTTATGAACACAATTATACTTTCCTCCCTGAATGTAAAGTCATCATTCATCAAACTGATTACCGCATTTGCGCTGGCGACGATGACCCTGCTGGCGATGCTGTTGCTATTCGGACACACTATCACCGGGGCGAGCGCCGCCGGCGTGATTCGGTATGTCGCCCCCGGCGGCGCAGATAGCGGCGTGTGTGATTCCAGCGCCAGCCCGTGCGCCACCATTCAGTTTGCGGTGGATGCGGCGGCTTCGGGGGATGAAATCCGCGTGGCAGCGGGGGTTTATTCCGGCGTGACCTTCCGGGATCTATTTACGCAGGTGGTGCAAATAAAAAGCAAAACCATCGCTCTGCGCGGGGGATTCACCACCACCAATTGGAGTACGCCCGATAGCGCTGCCAACCTCACCGTGATTGACGCGCAGGGGCAAGGGCAGGTCATTCACTTTTCGCAAGCGGGGACATCGGTGGTGGAAGGTTTCATTCTGCAAAACGGCGCAGCGGCAAATGGCGCAGGGGTGTATGTAGACAGCGGAAACGTGACTATCCAAAATAATATCATTCGCTACAACACTGCTATTTCGCAAGCTGGTGCAATTTTTGATTTTGACGGCAACACTACCATTTCCTACAACAAGATTTACAGCAACAGCACCAGTTCCACACCCGGTGGGGGTGCTATTGCAAACTCAAATATTGCAACAACCACCATTCAATTCAACGAAATCTACAGCAATACCGCAGCCAATGGTATCGGCGGAGGAATACTAAATTCTGGCAATGCTTTCATCGAAGGAAATATTCTGCATCACAATACTTCTACTTTTGTTGGTGGCGCAATCGAAAACTTTCAAACACAAGCTATTGCTTTTGTCGTAAATAATATTTTCTACGCCAACACATCCAATATGGGGGGCGCAATATACAACGGCGGAGTATCCATCACCGTGTGGAACAACACCATCGTGCAAAATACCGCCACAGTCGCCGATAGCGGCGGCGGACTGTATAATGAAGCGCCCGGTACACTCACCATCAGCAATACCATTGTGATGAGCAATACCGGCGGCGGGGTGGTGAATACGACGGGCGGCACGGCGAGTGCGGCATATAGCGCGATTGCGGGCAATGGCGGCAGCGACACCATCAGTGTGACGGTGACAAATCCCGTGGCGGGTGCGGCGATGTTCGTTGACCCCGCCGGGGGCGATTTCCACCTGCTGCCCGGCTCGGCGATGATTGACGCGGGCGACCCGAACACCGGCATCGCCATTGATGTGGACGAAGAGCCGCGTCCGTCGCCATACGGGACGGCAACCGGCTTCGAC
>CAZMXX010000318.1:0-4973 GCA_964570315.1 uncultured Anaerolineaceae bacterium
AATAAATTCAACTCCGGTTGTCTATTCCGTTTTTCAACTGCGAAATATAGGCTAATAGAGGAGACATAAAAAGCGTGTTTGATATATGGTGGTAAAGGTTTGTGCTTAACTATGTGATGGCTTTTGTTAAAAACACCGGAAATGGGTGGATGTATTGACTTGTTGCAGTGTTTTTCCGATGATGGCGTGACCCACAAAATTATCTGCCATATGTTTTGACGATTTTTCCGATGATGGTATAATCCCCTCCGATATGACCGACCGGTTGGTTGGTTTTTAAAAAACTTTCGGAGGAACGATGAATATTTTATTTTTCTTGCATTCACTGTGGCGCTGGGTGGTACTGGCAGTTGCCATTATCACCATTGTCAAACTGGCAATGGGATTGATTGGGCGAAAATCATGGAGCAATACCGATAATCTGCTCGGTTTGGCGTTCACCACGGTTTTCGACATTCAACTGCTGCTGGGGCTGATAGTGTATGCCGGAACCTTTATGAATCTGCATCCCCTGCGCTGGTATCCGACCATCGCACGGTTGTCGATGGAACATGTGACGCTGATGATTCTGGCGTTGGTGGTGGTACACGTCGTATGGATGCGGGTCAAAAAACAATCCACAGATAGCAAAAAATTCCGCACGGGACTCATTGGGTTTGGGGTGTCGCTGTTGATGATTGCGGCTGCTGTGCCTACATGGGCAATGTCTGTGTCGGCGTAATTGGAGGAAAAATGGCTGTCACCGAACAATTAGCCAGTCGAGACCGCATCCTGCGCGAAGCGACTCGTCTGTTCATTGAGCAGGGGTATCATCGCCTGTCAATGCGAGAATTGGCGGAAAACGCCGGTATCTCAAAAGCGGGCATCTACCATCACTTCAAAGATAAAGAAACGCTTTTTCTGGCGGTGCTGTGTTCCCATTTGGAGGTGCTGGAAGCTGTGATACAATCAGCGCGCGCAATTGAGGGCGATACCCACCGGCGGGTCGAGTATTTGGTGCGCGGCATTCTGGCGCGTTCACCCTCTCAACGGGCGATTATCCGCGTGGCGCGGCAGGAAATGGATCAACTCAGCGCCGCCGGAAAAGAAACATTGCGCCGGGAGTATCACCAAAAATTTGTTGCACAAATTACGCAACTCTTTGCCGAAGGCATAAAAGCCGGAGAATTAATAGACGTTGACCCGCCATTGTTGACTTGGGCGCTGTTGGGGTCAATCAATCCGTATCTGTACCCTTCCCATACCGCCGGAACAACCGTTTCCGACGAAACCATCGCAACCGTGTTGCAAATTTTCTTTTATGGCGTTATTCCACGCTAATTATTTGAGGATTAAAATGCAGACCAACAAAAAAAACCTGATTATTTTATTTGCCACAATGGTGGTGGTGATGCTCGGTTTTGGCATCATCATCCCGATTTTACCGTTTTACGTCGAATCAATGGGCGCCTCCGGGCGCGATTTGGGCTTGCTGATGGCAGTCTACGCCCTGATGCAGCTCATCTTTGCCCCCGTGTGGGGCGGCATTTCCGACAAAATCGGGCGCAAGCCGATTTTGATTGCGGGCATCGTCGGCAATGCGCTCACCCAACTGCTCATGGGGTTGTCAACTCAATTGTGGATGCTTTTCGCGGCGCGAATTTTAGCCGGTATTCTGGCATCCGCCACCCTGCCCACCGCAATGGCATATATCGGCGATAGCACATCGGAAGAAAATCGGAGCGGCGGCATGGGCATCATCGGCGCGGCAATGGGCGTGGGGATGGTGCTGGGACCGGGCGTGGGCGGCAGTTTGGCTGCCATCAACCTTTCCATGCCCTTCTACCTTGCGGCAATACTGTCGATGGTGGTGCTGGTATTTGTGATATGGATGCTGCCGGAATCGTTGCCGGAAGAATATCGCACGGAAAGAGAGGGCAAAATTCAGGGTCCCAACTTCGGTGCGATGTGGCGCGCCCTTTTCGGTCCGCTCGGTTTTTTGATGCTGATGTCGTTTTTAATCAGTTTTGGGCTGACGAATTTTGAAGGCATCTTTGGGTTGTATGCGTTGGAACGGTATGGATACACCCCGTTTCAAGTCGGGATGATATTGATGGGCATCGGAGTCACGGCGGCAGTGGTGCAGGGCGTTGCCGCCGGGAAAGCCGCGAAACGATGGGGGGAAAGTCGGGTGCTGGAAGCCGCACTGTTCATCAGCGCCATCGGCTTCGGGCTGATGCTGACCGCGACGAATATGCCGTCGGTGGCGCTCACTTCGTCCTTTTTCATCATCGGTAACGCGCTGATGCGCCCCGTGCTGGCGGCGATGATTTCGCAAAAAAGCACCCGCAGCGAGCAGGGTGTGGCTCTGGGCTTGCATAACTCCTTTATGAGTTTGGGGCGCGTGATTGGTCCAACGTGGGCGGGCTTCATGTTCGATTTTAACATTTCGCTGCCGTACATCAGCGGGGGCGTCATCATGGTGATTGCATTGATCCTCACCGCGGTGTGGATTGCCCGGGGCGGCGACAAAACGCCGCAAAAAGCGGCGGAATCGGTGGTGATTGCGGCGGAATAATTTTCTCCCTGAATCGTCGAGGCGAGACCATTTGGTCTCGCCTCATTGATTGTAGGGAATTCTTGCCTACGCCAAGCTGTCAGTGATATGTCACGGGATTAATTATAGCCGGGACATATCGTTTTTTCAAGTCGCGCAGGGTAAATTTATAGTAAATTTTCAATCTCCGCCAGCACGTGCAACAGCACATCATCCAGCGTGCCGGACGTGGTTGCCCCCGCCGCCGGCACGTGCCCCCCCCCGCCGAACTTTGCGGCAACACGGTTCACCGGCACACTGCCGTTGCTGCGCAAGCTGATTTTCACCCGCTCGCGCGGCAATTCCACCAAAAACACCGATACATCCACCCCTTTGATTTTCTGCGACATCCCGCTGAAATTGTCCAAATCCGATGACGCAATCCCGAATTGTTCCAGCACGTCCAATGAGAGCGTGCTGTACGCGGTGCGCCCATTGTGGGTGAGGACAATATTTTGCAGCGCGTATCCTTCCAATTGCACTTTACCCAGCGGGTGTTGTTCATACAGTAAATTATATACCGTTGCCGGTTTTGCCCCCGCTTCAATCAGCGTGGCGGTGATGCGGTGAGTGCGCGCGCTGGTGCTGGAGAAGCGAAAATTCCCCGTATCGGTGACGATGGCGGCGTACAGCGCGGTTGCCATCTTTTTGGAAATTGTGCCCTCCATCGCCGCTATCAGCGAGACGATGAGTTCGCCCGTTGCCGCCGCGGTGGGGTCAACATGGGCAATGTCGGTGTACTGCACGCTGTTGGGGTGATGGTCAATGCACACCGACGGTTTGTTCAACGCGCCCAGCGCGCCGCCCACTCTGCCCAGCCGATTCCACCCACCGCTGGCATCCACCACTAGGATGGCGTCGGTTTCCGCCAGGGCGCGGCGGTGTGTTTTTGGCGAAAAAGTTTCCACCAGATTGTCGGGGTCGATGAAGGCGTAGCCCGGCGGCATCGGGTCGCTGTTTAAAATGCGCACCTCCTTCCCCAAATTAATGAGGTGATAGGCCAGCCCCAGTTCCGAGCCGAGGGCATCGCAATCGGGGTTGGTGTGTGCACTGATGATGAATCGTTGGTGTTTTTTCAGTTCGTTGATGATGGGTGTCCACATACGTTAAGCCTCGGTGATGGGTAAATTTAAATGCAGGGCGGCGCGGGTCAAACCGGCGATGGTTTTTGCATCCTCCACCTCGCCCCGCCGAATCATGGCGAATGCCTCCGTCCACGGAACGGTGATATTTTCGATGTGCTCATCGAAATCAAATTCAGTGGGTCCCGGTGTTAAATCCCGCGCCAAATAGAGATGCAGAAATTCCGTCAAGATGCCGGGCGCGGTGTAAAATCCCCCCAGATATTCCCACGATGCGGCGTGGTCGCCTGTTTCTTCCGCCAATTCCCGGGGCGCGGCAACAGCCGGGTCTTCATCGGCGTTGAGCGTTCCGGCGGGCAGTTCCACTATCCATTTCTGTGCCGCCGCGCGGAATTGCCGCACCAGCCGCACGCTGTTATCGGCGGTGAGCGCCACAATCACCACTGCCCCTTTGGTGCTGACAATTTCACGGTTCACCGGCGTGCCATCGGTCAGTTGGGCTTCTCTGACGCTGAAGGTGAGCATTTTACCGCTGTAAATTGTCTTTTCGGTTAAAATATGTTCCGGGTTCATTCAATCTCCTTTGCCCACAAAAAAACGCTATCAGCGTGTAGGATACTGATAGCGTTCTGTTTGTCAATTTTGTGCGGTTTACGGTATGCTGAGTGTCTGTCCGATGTAAATTGTGTTCGGGTCAGTGATGCCGTTGGCGGACATTAACGCCTGTACGGTGGTGTTGAAAGTTGTGGCGATGGTGAAGAGCGTGTCGCCCGGTTGCACGATGTAGGTGCTGCCGCTGCCCGGTGCGGTTGTGCCGTCGGTGGGGATGCGGAGTTTTTGCCCGACGTAAATCAGGGTGATGTCGGAAATGCCGTTGTACGCAGCGATGGTTGCCGCGTTTAGGTTGTATTTCAATCCAATGCGGTACAGGTTTTCGCCGGGTTGGACGATGTGGATGATTTCCGAGCCGCCGGTGGTTGTGCCGCCCGATGTGCCGTCGCCGGCGGTGCTGCTCCCCGGCGTGGCGGTGGCGGTGGGGATTAATTCGGTGCCGGTGCCTGCTTCAGATGCCATCGGGGTGGCGGTGGCGACGATGACCACGGGGGTCGGTGTGCCCAGCACCGGCGCGGGGGTGGCGGTTGCGCCCACGGCGAGCACGGTCGGCGTGCCGTCGAGCGACAGCGGGATGGCGCGGGTGGGGGTGCTGGTCGGCGTTCCGGGGAGTTCGGGACGGTCACGGGTACATCCGGTAAGCCCGATGACGGTGGTAATGATGGCAAGAACGATTGTGTATTTTAGAAATTTATTCATTGGAC
>CAZMXX010000319.1:0-4953 GCA_964570315.1 uncultured Anaerolineaceae bacterium
GTCCAGCGCGACCGCGAAATCATCGGCGGCGGGGTCAATATCCCACCGGGTCAGCGCGGCGTGGGTCAGTGCAGCCACTTCATCGGCGGATGGCGGCGCGTCGGTTTGCCATTTCAGCCGCAGCACGGGCACATTTCGGCGGGGGAGCATACTTTCCTCCGCCCAAATGGTGCTTCCGCTGAGCGTCACGGTTTGCGAGCTTGCGCCCACCACTGTGGCGCGCATTGTTTCGGTGGGCTGTTTGATGGTGTATTGCCGGATGGCGGGGTGTTCCCGCAGCGATTCGCCCAACAGGGGACCCACATCGCCGTGGATGATGACGTCGGCGACGGAATTCAGGGGGCGGGGGTGGTAAAAATAATGCCCGATGCCGCCGGAGAAAAAGAGGGTCGTGCCGGTGGCGGGTATCGGACTGGGCGCGGTGAGCATCAACGCCTCAGCCAGCGCGTCGGTGGTTCCCGCCAGCAGATGTACCGTCAACGCCGCCATTCGGTCGGTGAAACGGCGTAACTGCGCCAGCGTGGGGGTGTCGCCAATTTTTATGGGCGATTGAATCGCGTTCAAAATATGTTGCGCCGGTTCGGCAATGTGGGTGACGCGCCCGGTGGCGGGGTCGAGCTGTAAAATTCTGCCGCCGTAATTCATCGCCGCCGAAGCGAGCAGTTCCCCCTGCCGGAAAATCGCGCTGTTCGCCGAGCCGCCGCCGATGTCGATATTGGTCACGGTGCAAAAATGCTCCACGGAGTACGTCGCCGCCCCCGAACCGCGTCCGGAAATCATCGATTCCAGATGCGGACCGGCAACGGTCACCACAAAATCGCCCGCCAACGCCGAGACGGCATCCAGAATGGTGTCCGCATTTTTCTTTTTCGCCGTTTCCCCGGTGATGATGACCGCGCCTGTTTCCACCGTTTCGGGCGCAATGCCCGCGCGGCGATATTCCTGCCGCAAAATTTCCTCCAGCGCCGTTGCATCCACTTCATCCGCCCCCAACAACGGGGTGAAGTGAATCTCACTGCGGTAGGCGATGGATTTTTCGGCAATGGTAACGGCGGGCACAGCGGGCGCGGAAGCGCGGCTCAACGGATGTGCGCCACCTGCCACCCCCGTTGAGAGGGTCAGGTTCGAGAAAATTATCTGGGTGGTGGATGTGCCGACATCAATGCCGACGCTGAGTATGCGGCGGGTATCTTGCGCCATTGCGGTGTGACTCCTGAGTGGTTATCACCGTAAATTGCAGGTTCATCATAGCACTGATGCCGAATTTGAACAAGCTAAATTGATGCCGGAGGTTGAAAAACAAGTTTTTGATTATATTGAAAAATAATGCTATCATACAAGTGTCCCAGCAGGGGAAAAAATCTAGCTATATTAGGGGAGCGCCTATATGAGAATTACCATCAAATTTGTGCGCCTTATGGATTCTATTTCTGAGGCATTTGGACAAATTGCTATGTATCTTGTTGTCTTAACGGTTGCTATTGGTTTTTACAATGTATTGGCGCGTTATGTGGGGAAGTTCATCGGTATAGCCTTGTCCACTAATGTATTTATCGAGCTGCAATGGTATCTGTATTCACTGGTTTTCTTTTTAGGATTTGCATACATTCTAAAGCACGATATTAATGTGCGGGTGGATTTTTTTTACGAACGATTTTCAAAAAAATTACAAGGAACCATCAATTTTTGGGGAAATCTGTTGTTTATGATCCCGTTCAGTATTATGGGTGTTTTTGTCACCATCAACCCTGTGTTGTACTCGTGGGGACGATTGCCGAACGGTTCTTGGGGAACTTGGGAAATGTCTCCCGACCCAAGCGGATTGCCGCGTGCGCCCATCAAGTCGATGATTATCGTGTCATTTGTTGTACTCACTCTGCAATTTGTGGCGGAAGTCATCAAGAGTTATATCATTATGCGGGGTGGAAAATTGGAGGATTTTGGGTTAGAAGAAGTCCACGAAGAAGCTGAAATCCATTGAAACTTGTTCGATGAGCCAAAAATAGCTGTACATCGCTGAAGGGAGATAATCTATGGGGTTTGAGTGGCTGGCACTCTTAATGTTCGTAGTATTTTTTGTGATGATTGTTATCGGGTATCCGGTAGCGTTTTCATTTGCGGCAACGTCTATCATTTTTATGGTTATTGGGGTTAGTTTTGGGGCGTTTGATTTGAACTTATTACGGTTAATGCCAAACCGTTGGTTCGGCACAATGTCGAATTTCACTCTCCTTGCCATCATATTTTTTGTTTTTATGGGGGCGGTATTTGAGAAGTCGGGTTTGGCAGAGCGATTGCTCACCACCGTCGGGATTTTGATGGGTCCTTTGCGGGGGGGAGTGGCGCTGGCGGTGATTATTGTGGGCACATTGCTGGCGGCGGCGACCGGCGTGGTTGCCGCAACCGTCATCGTGATGGGTTTGCTTTCTTTGCCGGTGATGATACGATATGGTTATGACCACAAAGTTGCGACAGGGATTATTGTTGCCGCCGGAACAATGGCGCAGTTATTGCCGCCCAGTTTGGTGCTGGTGGTTCTCAGTGACCAAATTGGCGTGGGCGTGGGCGATTTGTTTCTGGGGGCGGTCATCCCCGGGTTAATGCTTTCCGGATTTTACATTATTTATATTTTCATGTTGGCATGGTTGCAACCGGAAAAAGTACCGGCATTGCCACTGGAAGCGCGTGATGTCCACGGTTGGGAGTTGGGGCGTCAAGTGTTGGTGTCCATTGTTCCCCCCGTTATTTTGATTTTTGCGGTACTGGGGAGCATTTTCACCGGTTTTGCGACCCCCACTGAAGCCGGCGCTGTCGGGGCAGTGGGTTCGATGATTTTGGCGTGGATGAATCGGAATTTAACATGGAAGCTTATCAAAGAATCGGCACGGTCAACCGTGAACATCACCAGTTTGGTGATTATGATCCTGTTCGCCTCTACTTTGTTTGGACTGGTGTTCGATAATCTCGGTGGGAAAGCTTACGTGACTCAATTGCTCACCAATCTACCGGGTGGTTACTGGACATTCATCATCGTCTCCAACATCATTGTATTTATTATGGGTATGAATCTTGAGTTCATTGAAATCAGTTTTATTGTGATGCCGTTATTCGTGCCTGCTGCCGCCCTGCTGGGTGTGAATATGGTTTGGTTCGGTATTATGATGGGTATCAACCTGAATATTGCGTTTATCTCGCCGCCGGTTGGTTTCTCGCTATTTTACTTGCAAGGGGTAGCCCCGCCGGAGGTCAAAACTTCCGAGATTCACCAAGGGGCATTTCCGTTTATGGCAATTCAGTCATTGGCGCTCATTATTGTGATGTTATTTCCACAAACAGTATTGTGGTTGGTCAATGCCGCCGGTTCGGCATAAAAAACAAAACGAAGAAGTTATCAAACGGGCGAGTGGCTTTTGGCACACTCGTCCGTTTTTTTTGCACAAAAAAACCGCCGGATATGCCGCCCGGCGGTTCGAGAGTAAAATACTACCAACTGAATTTGCTGTAGGCGTAATCTGCAAAACCGCCTTCGTTGAGGCTGTTCCAGCGTTGAATACCCTCGCGGAATTTACTCCATTGCTCAAAAATTGCTTTGAAATCGGAGTCGGCAGCGGAGTATTCATCATACAGGGCAAATGCGCTTTCCTCTGCGGCTTTCATCAAATCATCCGGATAGCGGCGCAATTGAGTGCCGCCGTCAATCAGACGTTGCAATGCGTCAATATTCTTGGCGTCGTAAGTTGCCAACATTGACATATTTGCTTCGTAGGCGGCGGTCTTCAAAATTTCCTGATATTCCTGCGGCAGCTTGTTGTATTCGTCCAAATTCACTTGGATTTCCAGTGTGGGACCCGGCTCCCACCAGCCGGGGAAGTAGTAATATTTCGCGGCTTTGTTGAAGCTCATCTTTTCATCATCATACGGACCAACCCATTCTGCCCCGTCAATGGCGCCGGTTTGCAGTGCTTGGAAGACTTCACCGCCGGGCAATACCTGCACGGTCACGCCCAGTTTGTCCATCACTTTCCCGCCCAAACCGGGAATACGCATTTTTAAGCCTTGTATGTCTGCCAGAGAATTAATTTCTTTGTTCCACCAACCGCCCATTTGCGCGCCGGTGTTTCCGGCGGGGAACTGGATAACGTTGAATTTATCTTTATAAATGGGGCGGAGCAAATCAAGCCCACCGCCCTGATACAACCATGCATTTTGCTGTTGAGCGTTCAGACCAAAGGGAAGTGATGTCCCGAATGCCATAACGTTGCTTTTGCCAATGTAGTAATATGAGGCAGTATGCCCGATGGGGACGGCGCCCTGCGAGACCACATCCAATACCTGCAATCCCGGTGCCAGCTCACCGGCGGCGCGGGGTGTGATTTTGAACTTCCCGCCGGTCATTGCCGATACACGGTCTGCAACGGTTTGTGCGCCCCCGAAAATGGTATCGAGTGCCAGGGGCCAACTGGTCGCCATTTGCCATTCTATGGTGGGCAATGATGAATCACTGGCAACCGCTGCCGCCGCTTCTGCTCCTTTGCCTGCCGCGGCAGAGTCATCTCCGCCACTTGTGCTGCATCCGGTCAGAGCAACGGCACCACCAACCAATGCAACCTTTGATGCAAGTCCTAAAAATTGCCTGCGTTCCATAATATCTCCTCTCAAATAAAGTATGTGGTTGTCTCCCCTTAGGTCGGGATGTTTGTATTTTATATTAATAATACTTATCGGTCAAGCGTTTTTTTGAACGGCGATGATTTGCAATAATTGAATAATTTTGTAAGAAACTTGTCAGGAATTATCATCATTTCTGTGGTATAGTTGAAGTAGACAATTGATGTGTTTCTGTTTCGTTGGCTAATCGTATTGCGAGAGAGCCTGTTTGTGGGTATAATTAATTCACGCGAACAAAAAATGAGTACCGAACTCGGAGGATATGTGTCTTATTCCCTGCTGTTG
>CAZMXX010000320.1:0-4940 GCA_964570315.1 uncultured Anaerolineaceae bacterium
GAATATGGGCGGGCTGGCAAACCGAATGAAAAAGACCTACATCGCCTATATGGCGGGGACACTCGCGCTGGTGGGCATTGTGCCTTTCGCCGGATTTTTCAGCAAGGATGAAATTCTGGCGGAAGCATGGCATCAGGCGGGCGGATTCAATTTTGGCAGCGTGGCATTTTGGGCGTGGCTGGCAGGATTGCTGGGCGCGTTTGTCACCGCCCTGTACATGGGTCGCCAAATCGGGCTGGTATTTTTAGGCAAACCGCGCACCAAATCGGCGGAACACGCCGTCGAACCGGGCAAACGGATGACCTACCCGCTGCTCGTGCTCGGCTTTTTCGCGCTCACGCTCGGTTTCATCAACATTCCGAAGAACGTTCCCATCATCGGCAACGGCTGGTTGCACGAATTCGCCGGGCTGATTTACGAGCGCACCGAGGTGCTCAATCTGGAGGCGCTGCCCCTCAACTGGGGGCTGGCAGGCGTCGCCACCGTCATCGGACTCGCCGGATTTTTCGGCGGTATCGCCCTTTATCGCGGGCCTCAAGCCGGGCAATCCGACCCGATGGTCAAACTTTTGGGACGTCCGCTTTTCACACTGTTGAAGAACAAATATTATGTGGACGAATTCTATTTTGCCGTCATCATTAATCCGGTGGTGAAATTGGCAGACCTCGCCGGGAAGTTTGATTATGATTGGGTCATCAACCCGATTGTGAACTTTGTGGGCAATACCGGCAAATGGTTGTCCATCGTCAGCGGGGAGTTTGACCGCGTGGTGGTTGACGGGCTGGGCGTGCTGGGCACGGCTCGGTTCTTCCGCTGGATGGGGAAAGAATTGCGCTACACCCAAACGGGGCAGGTGCAAAACTATCTGCTGGTGATTGCGCTGGTGTCGCTCTCGCTGGTGGGCGCATATCTGTTTGGTCTTGGATTTTAGCTGAGCGAAAGCTCTGTTATGGGTAACTAATTTGTTACGTCGGGAGGAACCATCATAATGAACATACCGTTCATACTCACGCTTATTCTTTTAATTCCGTTGTTGGGGTCAATCGTCATCCTGTTCATCCCCAACGAAAACGAAAAAGGCATCAAGAATCTCGCCATCATCACCAGTCTGTTCCCCTTGCTGTTCTCCATTTTGGTGTGGCTTGGGTACGATTACGACCAAGCCGGGTATCAATTTGTGGAACAATATTCGTGGATTCCCAGTCTGGGCGTCAATTATTTTGTGGGGGTTGACGGCTTGAGCATCCCGCTGGTATTTCTGAGCGCACTGCTCAGCTCGTTGGGCTTGTGGTACAGCTCCAAAGTCATTAAAACCCGCGTCAAAGAATTTTTCGCGATGTTCCTACTGCTGGAAGCATCACTGACCGGGGTGTTTTTGGCGCTTGATATGGTACTCTTCTACTTCTTCTGGGAAATCGAACTTGTACCGATGTTCCTGATGATTGGCATTTGGGGGCAGAAGAAAGACCGCCCGCAATATTCCGCCATCAAATTTTTCCTCTACACGCTGGTCGGTTCGGTGGCGATGCTGCTGGCATTCATTGCCATTTACCTGAACACCGGCTCATGGGACATCACCCAAATTCCGGGGCTGTTGAGCTTCTCGCCTGAATTGGCGGTGATGATATTCTGGGCAATCTTCATCGCCTTTGCCATCAAAGTGCCGCTCTTCCCGTTCCACACTTGGTTGCCGGATGCGCACACTGCCGCCCCGACCGCCGGTTCGGTCATTCTGGCGGGCGTGCTGTTGAAGCTCGGCGGATACGGGATGATTCGTATCCTCATTCCATACTTCCCCGACGTGTTCCAGCAATCGGCGACGATTGTGGCGGTGCTGGGGCTGATTAGCATGATTTACGGCGCGCTGGTCAGCATGGCGCAGTGGGACTTGAAACGGCTGATTGCCTATTCCTCCGTCAGCCATATGGGCTATTTTGTGCTGGGCGTGGCGGCGGCGGTTGCCACGGGCGACCTCACCAGCCGCACCATCGCCCTGAACGGCGCAATTTTGCAAATGTTCAACCACGGTATCATCACCGGCGGCTTGTTCTTCCTGGTTGGGGTGTTGTATGAACGCACGCACACCCGCGACCTGACCGCATTCGGCGGTTTGAGCAAACACATGCCGAAATATTACGGCATCATGATGGTCACCGCTTTTGCGTCGCTGGGGTTGCCGGGGTTGGCAGGCTTCATCAGCGAGCTGTTGATTTTCCGGGGCGCATTTGCCACCATTCCGGTCATGGCAATCATCGGGGTGATTGCCATTGTGCTGACCGCGGCATACATCCTGTGGAAAATTATGCAGAACGTCTTCTTGGGAGATTTCAGCCCGGAAAAATGGGCGAAAATTTTCGATGCGCAACACTGGACGCACGGGGAAGACATCTCTCGCTTTGAAGTGATTACGATGGTTCCATTACTGGTGGGGATGATTGTAATCGGTGTGTACCCATCGGTCATCGTGAATATCATCAATCTTGCCAGCAGCGCCATTCTCAGAGCCGCGTATTAATTTGCGGCTGACGTGTGCTCCTTGATAGGAGGTTTACATTGAATACATTTATGCTACTGTTACCTGAAGTACTTTTGCTCGTGTTCGCGTTTGTCCTGTTGACGCTCGATTTAATCTGGAAACCGCGTTCGGACACACTGGCAATTATCATGCTGACCGGCGCACTGGTCACGCTTGCCGCCACCATTTTTGTGTGGATGCAAGCCAACAACGGCGCGATTCAGCTGGCGGTCATCGCCACGGATGGCGCGGGTAAAGTACCCATGCTGGCGATGGATCGCTTTGCGATGTTCTTCAAAGTGTACGCCACGCTCACGGTCGCGCTGGTTGGGCTGTTGGCAACCGATTACGTCCGCGAGAAAATCCGCTATCCCGGCGAATTTTACGCCCTGATGCTTTTTGCCGGACTGGCGCTGATGCTGGTCGCCAGTTCCACCAATCTGGTGATGATTTTCCTCGCCTTTGAATTTTTGTCCATCACCAGTTACCTGCTCACGGGTTTTATGCGCAATGATGCCTTTTCCATCGAAGCCGCCTTGAAATATTTCCTGTATGGCGCGGTTGCCAGCGCGGTGATGCTCTTCGGCTTCTCGCTCATTTACGGCGCAACCGGCTCGCTTGACCTGCACGGCATCGCTACCGCCATCAGAACCTCCGACCCCAGCATCATCCACGTGTTAGCCATTCCGGCAATCGTGCTCATCATCGTCGGGCTTGGCTTCAAAATCGCGCTGGTTCCCTTCCACCAATGGTCGCCGGAAGCTTATCAGGGCGCGCCGACGCCCGTCACCGCCTTCCTTTCCGTGGGACCGAAAGCCTCCGGTTTCGCGCTGATGGTGCGGGTGTTGACCGTCGCCTTCCCCGCGTTTGCCCGTACTGCCAACACCGATTGGGTGTTGATTCTCACCGGCATCGCCATCATCACCATGACCTTCGGGAATGTGGTTGCCATCTGGCAGAAAGACATCAAACGGCTGTTCGCCTATTCCAGTATTGCGCAGGCGGGCTATATGCTCATCGGCGTGATAGCCATTGCCCCGCAATTTGTCGGCGGCGTGCCGCCCATCGAAGGCTGGGACCAGGGGTTGAACGGGCTGCTGCTTTTCCTGTTCGGCTATTTGTTCACCAACCTCGGCTCATTTGCCGTTATTTTGGCGGTGGAAAACAAAACCGGCTCCAGCAGCGTCGAGCAATTCAACGGGCTGGTGAAACGAGCGCCCTATCTGGCCATTGCGTTCGTCATCTTCCTGCTGTCGCTCATCGGCATTCCGCCCACCGCCGGGTTCATCGGCAAACTGCTGGTTTTCGGCGCGGCAATCAAACAGCAAATGTATGTGCTGGCGGCAATCGGGTTGTTCAACAGCGTGATTTCCGTGTATTATTATCTCGGCATTGCCCGCAAAATGTTCTTCACGCCGGCGGAAGATACCACTCCCATCCCCGTCAGCCGCTCGCTGAATTTTGTCGTCACCCTTTCGATGGTGCTGGTGCTGGCAATCGCCATCGGCGCACAGCCTTTCCTCGATTGGGTATCCGGTTCCACCCAAATTCTGGCAACGGTTTTTTAAAAGAACGCATCATCCACGGGGAAGCTCAATCGGGCTTCCCTTTTTTTATCCCTGTTGGAAGTCAGGTATAATGTGGATACATTGAACGAAAAGGAGAACAAATGGAACCCGCAGTCTTTAACACGCTCACCGAATTGGAAATGCGCGACGAGCGCGAGCGGATGCAGAACGCCCCCGTCAGTGAGCGCATTTTGGCGCTCAACCCGGAGGCGGCAAAATTACTGTACATCACCGCATTGGGCGCGCACGCGAAAAATATTGTGGAAGTGGGCACCAATCGCGGTTATTCCACCATCTGGCTGGCGCTGGTTGCGCGGCAGTATGGCGGAAAAGTCACCACTTGCGAAATTGACCCCGCCCGCGCCGAAGAAGCGCGCAGCTATTTTGAGAAAGCCGGATTATCCGATTACATCGACATTCTGGTGGGCGATGCCCGCGAAACCCTGCGCAGTTTTTCCGAGCCGGTCGATTTGCTCTTCATTGATGCCGTGAAAGACCATTACGAAACTTATTTTGATGTGATCTACAAACAGCTCGGCGTGGGCAGTCTGGTGATTGCCGACAATGCCGTCTCTCACGGCGATGAACTGCTGGATTACATCATGTACGTGCAAAACCACCCCAATCTGGAAAGCGTCACCGTCCCCCTCGGCAGCGGGTTGGAAATCAGCGTCAAAACCGGCGAATAATTGTATGCCCGTCGAAAATATCATCGCCGTCTTTTTGGATGGGGTCGGGTTGGGGGATGACGCGCCCGCCCGCAACCCCTTCGCCGCGCCGAATGCCACCCCGTTTCTGCGCGCGCAGTTGGGAGGGCGTGCGCTGGTGCGCGATTCGGTGGGCATCAGCACCGATGC
>CAZMXX010000321.1:0-4935 GCA_964570315.1 uncultured Anaerolineaceae bacterium
GCACCACATTGTAGCTGATGGCGGGGGTGGGGCAGTCGGCGCGGGTGAGATGGGCGATGATGCCGTTGCCCGCCATCACGCTCGCCACTTCAGCGGCGTAGCGGTCGGAGAGGAAACGGGTGTCAAAACCGATGACGACGGACGGGTCGGCGGTATTTTGGTGCAGATAATCCGCCACGGCTTGCGAAACCAGCCGTAGGTTTTCAAAAGTGAAGGTGTCGGAGATGACGGCGCGCCAGCCGTCGGTGCCAAATTTGATGGTCATAGTGTCTTCTTTCTGATGGTGGTTTCAAGTAATGAGTTAACGGTTTTCAGTTTAGGGCTATAAGCCACAGATGAAACTGAAGAAACAAAAATCGGTGTTCATCAGGGTTATCTGTGGACGATCCCAGTTTAACGACGGATAACTGAATACTGAAAACTAAAAACTACCGCTATCGTTTTTCGCCGCTATCCACCCAGGGGAGATATTTTTCCCAGCGGTAGTTGAGATAGGGCAGCATGTCTTCAAATTCCGCCGCCTGTGCGGCAACCGTGCCCGCCCGCCCGACGGCGGTCAAACCGGCAACTTCGCCCCAGAAACCGGCGAGCCTGCCCAGAAACAGGGGATAGAGCGCCGCCGTCACGGCATCGGGGTCACGTTCCCCCTTATTGTAAACGACGGCAAAATCATAGGCAATTTTCGCCCACAAATCCGAGGGGAAATGGAAGTTTTGCACGGGCTGGCTGGCGAGATATTCCACCGCTGCCAGATTCTCCGCGAACATGATGCGCTGCCACAATCCGCGATGCGCCATCCAGCCGAGCGCCAGCGCTTCGATGTGCGCTTCAAGGTCGAAATCGGCGGTGGCGGTTTTGGCGCGGTTCGAGAATTCGGTGAAGGTGGACACTTTTATCTGTTTGCGCGGGGCTTGCCATTGCCGTCGCCTCAGATGCAATTGCCGGAACATGGTGCCGACCACATTTTTGAAATGGGTCAAGGTGCGGGTGAACGACAATGCGGGTTGCGGCGGTTTTTCGCCCACGGCTGCCTGCGCGATGCGCCACCCCCGCATGGTGGCAAAGGTGTTCAGCCAAACGTCAAAACCGTCGGTGTTCACTTCCGTGCCCCATACGTCTTGCGCCAGAAGCTCGGCGGCACATTGCGGCGCGAGCGCGAAATCGCCGCCCGCCGGATGCTGGAGATTCAATTTCCAAATGGCGCGGGTGAAGGGATAGACCAGCAGGTCGTTCAGGGCGCTATCGGGGAGTTGCCACCCGTAGCGGGCTTTGACCATTTGCGCTCGCCCATTGAGTATCAACGTTGCCAGCGCGGGAATCCAGCGCGGGGTGATGCCGGTGGTGTGGCTGTCCAGAATCACCATCACTTTGGGTTTGAGGTGGAGCGCTCCGTGCAAAATGGCGCTGATGCCCCCGCCGCGCCCCAAAACGCCGGTGTACCGGCTGGCAATCACGGGCGTGCGCGCCGAACCGACCGCTTGAATCGCATCGCGGGTACGGCTGCTCAAGCCGGTATCGGTGTTGAGGATGACCGTTTTCAACCCGGGGAAGTATTTTTCCGCGCCGATGACCGCCTGCCGGGCGAGTTGTGCCGCCCGGGCAGGGGGAACGCTGTGGGTGGTGAAGCCGATGACGATATCCGCCGATGCCACTTGCCGCAAGCGGTGCGGGGTGGGGGAGCGCAAAACGGCGTGCATAGGGGAATGTTCGTTCACCATACCAACACCATACCGATGTCGTTCACGTTGGTGTTGGTGGCGCCGGTTTTCAGCAGGCAATCCGTTGCCGCGAAAAAGTGATAGCTGTCGTTCCGTTGCAGAAATTCAGTGGCGCCGTACCCTTGCGCCGCCGCGCGGGCAACGGTGTCTCCGGTGGCGATTGCACCGGCGGCATCGGTGGGTCCGTCGTTGCCGTCTGTGGCGACGAATGCCGCCAGCACGCAGCGCATACCGTCAATTTCCCGCGCGGTCGCCAGCGCCAGCTCGGTGTTTCGCCCGCCCAGCCCGTCGCCGCGCACGGTCACGGTGGTTTCCCCGCCGAACAAAAATGCCGCCGGTGTGCCCGTTTTGTCCACCTGCCGGCGCAATTCGCGGGCGCGCGCGGCAATCCATCCCGCCACATGCCGCGCTTCCCCTTCCACAAATGTCGGCTCCACCGACACGGCGAATCCCGCTTCGACGGCGATGCGGGCGGCGGCATCCAGCGCCATCCGATTGTTGGCGATGATATGATTCTGCACCCGCGAAAAAACGGGGTCATCCGGTTTGGGCGTTTCCGGCAGTTGCCCATCCCGCCCTTGCCGGAAAACGCGGGCGATGGCGGGGTCGAGGGTGTCCCACAGCCGGTAATCTTTCAGCACGCCGATGGCATCGGCAAAGGTAGTGGGGTCGGGCGCGGTGGGTCCGGAGGCAATCGCGTCGAGCGGGTCGCCGCCGACGTCGCTCAGAATCAGGCTGATGATGGTGGCGGGCATCGCCAGTTGCGCCAGTTGCCCCCCCTTCACCCGTGAAAGGCGCTTTCGCACGGCGTTGATGGCGGTGATGGGCGCACCGGCGCGCAGCAGTTCCCGGTTCAATTTTTGAATTGCCGCCAGCGATACGCCTTCAACCGGCGCGACCAACAGCGCGGAGCCGCCGCCGGAGATGGCGCAAATCACCAAATCGCGGGCGGTGGTGTCTGCCAGCAGATTGATGAGGGCGTTGGTGTGGGTCAATCCGTTTTCATCGGGGACGGGATGCCCCGCTTCCACCGATTTTATCGGGGCGATGGTGGTTTCGGGGGGGAGGGTGTGCCCGTATTTCACAATGACCAGCCCGTCGGTGATGCGGTCGGCGAGCAGGGTGTGGATGGCGTGTGCCATCGGGGCGCTTCCTTTGCCGAAGCCGATGACCCGCACGCGGTCAAAATCGTCGAGGTTCAGCGCAAGATTGCCACAAGTGAGGGTTTTTTCGGCGCGATGCAGATGAGACATCACTGCGGCAAAGGGGTCTACGGCGGCAATTGCCCCGGTGATGATTTTCCGGGTGATGTGTCGGATGCGGTTATTGTCCCAATTCATCTTTTACCACCTGAAGGGCGTCGTCTATGGTTGCCGTATCGTTCACCACACTTTCAACGGCTTGCTGAATGGTGCGGCTCATTTGAGTATAGCCGGAAAAAGCGGGCGGCGCGTCGGCGGCGGCTAAATATTCGCCCAAAAATTGCCAGTAGGGGTCGTCTCCCGCCACCAGCGCGAACGCGGTTTGAGTGGGGGGGATGGCTTGCGCGTAACTTGCCCAAGCAGTGGTCGCCTCTGTGCTCAAAAAAGTTTCAATTAAATTGATGGCGGCATCTTGCCGGAAGGGGTCGGGCGTGACGAGGGCAATCACCCAGCCATGCACAATTGCCGCCGGTTCGCCCGTTTGGGTGGGAATGGGCGCGGGGACGGACGTGCGAAGCTGGTGGCGGTCGCTGAGGTAGGTGCGGGTGTCAATATGTGTCAGCGCGATATTGCCGTTTTTGTAATCCGTCCAGAATTCGGTGGGGTTGGATTCCGCGAACATCGCCGGGGTGATGTCGCCCTGCGCGCGTAAATCGCGGTAATATTCCAGCACCGCCCGCAGCGCGTCCGGCGAGAAGGTCGGCGTGCCGTCGGCGTTGGCGAGTGTGCCGCCTGCCGCGCGATACTGCAACAGGGTTGCATCGGCGAGGTTGCCGTTTTGCCCCACACCGGCGAAGCGGTAGCTCACATTTGCGGATAGCACATCCTGCCAACTGAGCGGAGTGGGGGTGATGAGGGTGGTATTTGCCACCAGATGCTCCACATTCATTTGCAGGGGAAT
Organism: uncultured Anaerolineaceae bacterium; assembly: GCA_964570315.1. Lineage (GTDB taxonomy): Bacteria > Chloroflexota > Anaerolineae > 4572-78 > 4572-78 > JANTHQ01. The sequence continues at coordinate 3,822 of CAZMXX010000321.1, forward strand.
CGCCGCGAGCGAGCCGTCAATTGTGCCCAGCGCGCGGGCGGCGGGGAGCAAATCCTGCACAATGGTGCGGTCTATTTTGCCGGAGAGGGGTTGCAACAGTCCGGTGCGCCACGCTTGCGGCAGTTGGTCATCCCGCAGAATGAGTACATCCGGCAGAATGTCCGGCGCGACGGTTTTCGCGGAGAGCAGATAGTTCACCGCGCTCGCCTGTCCGCTCACCTTTTTCACGAAAACAGAAACGTGGTCGGGGGGGGAATTAGTTTCAAACGTGGTGAGGGTTTGGTTCACCAGATTGATTTGCGGCGAAAATTGCTCCACCGTCCACAGGGTGATGGTGATGCCGGTGGGGTTCGGATTGCTGGCGATGAAATCGGCGGCGGTGCTGACGGGTTTGGGGGTGCTGGTCGGCGGGGTGTCGGTGGGCGTGGCGGTAGATTGCGCCACATTGCACCCCACTACCGTCAGCAACAGCGCGGCGGCAATCAATAGGGTGGTCAAAAGCTGTTTAATTCGATGAAAATTCGAGGGTTGCATATGGGTTCTCCAAAAGTTGCCGCCTAAATTATACCATTGACTCAGCCGCTTGCCCATTTATTAGCCTTCTGATAGAATTGAAAATCGGCGGTGATTGCGCTGCCGGCGTTCTGTGAAAAATGACAATTATTTTCCAAAGGAGAGAGTGATGGATCTCGCTCGTACCATCCGGGATGTGCCTGATTTTCCCGTCGAAGGAATTTTATTCAAAGATATTACCACGCTTTTACAAGACCCAAAAGCGTTGAAAGAGACCGTTGACCGCTTGCGCGCCTATGCCGATTCGCGGAATGTGGATGTGATTGTGGGGGTTGAATCGCGCGGGTTCATGTTCGGGATGCCGCTGGCATACAATATGGGGCTGGGATTTGTACCGGTGCGCAAACCGGGGAAACTCCCCGCCGAAAAAATCAGCGAGAGTTACACGCTGGAATATGGCACGAACACGCTCGAAATCCACACGGACGCGATGAAGCCGGGACAGCGCGCGCTGGTGATTGACGACTTGCTCGCTACCGGCGGGACGGCGCAGGCAGCCTGCAAGCTGATTGAACGGCTGGGCGGGGAGGTGGCCGGGCGG
>CAZMXX010000322.1:0-4904 GCA_964570315.1 uncultured Anaerolineaceae bacterium
TTTCAAACCGGTAGACGGGTTGGCGTCTACCTACTACATATAATACGAGGAGTAACGGGTATGGAAAATCAGTACGTCATTTTCAAACTGGGTGATGAACATTACGGCGTCAACATTGTGGCAGTGGAAAGCATCATCAAAGTACAGGAAATCACCAAAATGCCCCACGTGCCGAGCTTCGTCGAAGGCATCACCAACCTGCGCGGCGCGGTGATTCCGGTTATTGACCTGCGCAAACGTTTCGGTTTACCGCAGGGGGAAGAAACCAAAGACACCCGCATCGTCGTGGTTGAAATGGGAAACATCACCGCGGGGATGGTGGTGGACGCGGTGACAGAAGTGGTGCACGTCGCGGCGGAGAACATTGAACCGCCCTCGCCTATGGTCAGCACGGTGGACACAGCATTCATCACCGGCATCGCCAAAGTTGACCAACGTTTGATTATCCTGCTGGACTTGCGTGAAGTATTGACCGTAGACGAGCGCGAAAACCTTCAGGCGGCAATCGTCTGACGAAAATTACAGCGGCGCGGGCGTCGGCTCATCGCCCGGCGGTGTGGGTGGCGGCAGCGGCGTATCGGTGGCGGTGGGGGTTGCCGTCGGCGATGCGGTGGCGGTCGGCGTCAGCGTGGCGGTCGGCGTCAGCGTCATGGTAACCGACAGCGTGGGGGTCGGGGTGATGGTCGGCGTCGCGGTGGGGGTATCGGTGGGCGACGGCGTGGGCGTTTTGGTGGGCACAACCGTGGGGAAAAATTGGGTCGGCGTCGGCTCCAGCGTGTTGGTCGGCGTGGGGGTATCAAACGGAACCCAGGGCGTCTCGGTGGGGATATTCGAGGTTGCGGTCGGGCTGGGTGTCCAAATGAAGGGGGTCGCGGTGCTCACCTGCACCGACGCGGGGGTGGATTTGGGCGCGCTCAACAAAACCAAACCGATGCAATACCCCGGCACCGTCAGAAAAATTACGACCAGCAGCAACATGTATGTTGTACGTTGTTGGGAAGAAAGATTTCGCCACCAAGATTTCCGACTCACAGGTTCCTCATCCAGCGGATTGCCCGCCACAATGCAATGGTATTACCGTCCCAAAGATAATACTGCAAGGCGGAAAAATCGTCAACTGCACCCGAAAGCTACTGTAGTTCCCCCCCCTCAACGGGGAAAGGGAAAATCAAGGCGAGCAATTCCTCCGGTAACGTGGCGGGCACAGGCGGCGAGTATCCGGGGGCAGAGGGGCGCACCACATCGGTGGGCGGCAGGTTCAACGGCGGCGTGGACACCACTTCCATGCGGGGTGTTCGGCGCGGGGCTATTTTCAGCAACCGCATTTCCTGCGTTTCCGGCTGAACCACCACCGCCACCGATGCCACCGCCACCGGCGGCGACCAAACGGTGGGCGTGAAAATCGGCGCGGGGGTATCAAACGGAACCTGCCGCAACCGAAACTGCGTCCGCCCGCCAAAGACAATCAGCAACACCACCGCCAACTGCACCACCAGCGACCATCGCCAATGGCGCACCTCATGCACCCATGACGCGCTCATCAGCATTCTGATGCGCCACCAAACCGTGCGCCGGGGCGACTGCCGTGCCACCTGCGCCGTCAGCGTCTGCTGTATCAACCTATCAAATTCATCGTTCCGGGGTGGCTTACAAATGGTCATATGCCATCGCTCCGAGCAACCGTTTATCCGCCAAAACCGTTTTCCGCAAATTTTGGCGCGCATAATGCAACCGAGATTTCACCGTACCGACGGGCACTTCCGTGATGCCCGCAATTTCTCCCATTGAAAAACCCTGCAAATAAAACAGAACCAACACCGTGCGCTGTTTGATTTCCAGTTGATTGATGGCTTGCAGAACCAACATCTGCAATTCCTGCGTTTCCATCACATGCTCCGGCGACTTGAGCGGCGAGGGCAGCCAATCGGTCAGCTTTTTGAGCAGCGTCTGCCCCCGATTGCGGCGCGTCGTGATGTCATACGTCAAATTGACCGTCACCCGGTACAGCCACGGCGCAAGCGACTGGTCATCATGCATGCGGTGGATATTTTTATGGGCGCGCAAAAATACTTCCTGCAAAATTTCCTCCGCCAGATGACGGTCGCCGGAAATTGCCAGCGCAGTGCGGAAAATTGGCGTTTTGTGCAAATGATACAACGCCTCAAACGCGCGCATATCGCCTTGTTTGGCGCGGGCTATCAATTCATACTCATCGTTTGGCAATTCCGTCAAACATGCCTCCGATACTACATTACATACGGTTGTTCATCCCAAAATGTTCATCCATCAAAAATACCGGCGATACGCGGGATAAAATTTCACTTTCATCCCGCGTCTGCTATACTCTCTGATACCAAAACACAGGAGATTTTATGCCCAATCGGCTTATCACCGAAACCAGCCCCTACCTTTTGCAGCACGCCCACAACCCCGTGGAATGGTATCCTTGGGGAGAGGCGGCATTGCAAAAAGCGCGGGCAGAAGATAAACCCATCTTTCTGAGCATTGGCTATGCGGCGTGTCATTGGTGTCACGTTATGGAAAAAGAGTCGTTTGAAAATCCAGCCATTGCCGATATTATGAACCAATATTTCATAAACGTCAAAGTTGACCGTGAGGAACGCCCCGACTTGGACACAATTTATATGGACGCGGTGGTTGCGCTCACCGGACAAGGCGGCTGGCCCATGAGCGTTTGGCTCACGCCCGATGGTGTCCCCTTCTATGGCGGCACATATTTCCCCCCCACCGACCGAATGGGGCTGCCCGGTTTGGGGCGGCTGATGGAAGCGCTGGCAGACCTGTACCATCGCCAGAAAGATACCATCCGGCAGCAGGGGGAACAACTGCTGGCGCGAATGAGCAACTCGCTGTCGCTGGCACAATCCGCGCCCCTGAACGCCGAAGTGCTCGACGCGGCGGCGGAAGCCGTCCTGCAAACGATAGACTACACGCACGGCGGCACGCTCGGCGCACCGAAATTCCCCCAACCGATGATTTACGACTTCCTGCTCCGCCGATACGCCCGCACCGGCGACGCCAATCTGCTCGGCGTGGTGGAATTCACCCTGCAAAAGATGGCGGCAGGCGGCATCTACGACCATCTCGGCGGCGGTTTCCACCGTTACGCCACCGATGCCGAGTGGCTCGCGCCCCATTTTGAAAAAATGCTGTACGATAATGCCCTGCTGGCGCGACTGTATCTGCACGCTTTTCAGATAACCGGCAATCCGCTGTACCGGCGCGTGGTGGAAGAAACGCTGGCATACGTTCAGCGGGAGATGACCCATCCGCAGGGTGGGTTTTTCGCCACCCAAGACGCCGACAGCGACGGCGAAGAGGGGAAATTTTTCGTATGGACATCGGAAGAGGTGCTGTATCTGCTGGGCGATGTTGCCGCCAAACATTTTTCTGCCGCGTATGATGTGACTCGGCGCGGCAATTGGGAGGGGAAGTCCATTCTCCGCCGGAAACAACCCCTCGCGGAAACGGCGAAATCGCTGGGGATAGATGAATCGGCGCTGGCGGCGGAATTGGCGCAAAGCCGAAAAATTCTGTTCGACCGCCGCGAAACGCGGGTGAAACCTGCCCGCGACGAAAAAATCCTCACCGCGTGGAACGGCATGATGCTCGCCGCCTTTGCGGAAGCGGGGCGCGTGCTCGATAATTCTGATTATGTGGCAACCGCTCGCCGCAACGCGACATTCCTGCTGGAAAATCTGCGCTCGGCGGACGGACGATTGTGGCGCACGTGGAAAGACGGTCGCGCCAAATTGGCGGGCTATCTGGAAGATTACACTTTTTTAGCGGATGGTCTGCTGGCGCTGTACCAAACCACCTTCGATGAACAATATTTCATCACCGCGCAAACATTGATGGACACTGTGCTGGCACACTTCACCGACCCCGCAGATGGCGGATTTTTCGACACGGCGGACGACCATCCCGAATTGGTGGTGCGCCCGAAAAGTTTGCAGGACAACGCCACGCCCAGCGGCAACGCGATGGCAGTGCGCACACTGTTGCTATTGGCGGCATACACCGGCGACGACCGCTATTTCTCCCCGGCGATGTCCGCACTGGGCGCGCTGCAACCGGTGATGCGCCGCTATCCCACCGGCTTCGGGCATTGGCTCGGGGCGGCAACGCTCGCCGAAACGGGGGTGCAGGAAATCGCGCTGGTGGGCGACCCGCACCATCCTGAAATGGCGCGGATGCGGTCGGTGGTGCAAAAACCGTACCGCCCGTTTCAAATTGTGGCGCACACGCCCGGCGACGCATCCGCCATCCCTCTGCTGCACAACCGCCCGGCGCAAAATGGACAGCCCACCGCGTATGTCTGCCGTAACTTCGCCTGCCAACTCCCCGTCACCACCGCCGAGGCGCTGGCATCGGAAATTGGTTGACCGGAGATTGGTTATTGGAGATTCGCGCATTCACTGACTGCCGATTGCTGAAAACCGACCACCTTTCTGCAACCTTGAAACAGGAGACGCCCATGCTCACCGAAAAATTGCCGCGCTTGCCGATTGCCCATCTGCCAACCCCACTGGAACCCTTGCCCCACCTTTCCGCCGCGTTGGGTGGCGTGGAGGTGTGGATAAAACGGGATGACCAAACGGGTCTGGCGGGCGGCGGCAACAAAACCCGCAAACTGGAATTTCTCATCGCCGCCGCGAAAGCCGCCCATGCCGACACCGTCATCACCGGCGGCGCGCCGCAATCGAACCACTGCCGCCAGACCGCTGCCGCCGCCGCAAAAACGGGGCTGCGGGCGGTGCTGGTGCTGGGCGGCACACCGGAAACCGCCACCGGCAACATTCTGCTGGACACCCTGCTCGGCGCGGAAATTGTGTGGGCGGGCAATCGCCCGCGTGATGCGGTGATGGCGGAGACTGTCGCCA
>CAZMXX010000323.1:0-4884 GCA_964570315.1 uncultured Anaerolineaceae bacterium
AAACTTTGCAACACCAGCCGCCCCCACCGCCAGCGCAAAAAGTTTCCAATTAATGGCAGACGTAAAATGTCCAAGACAGCCCCTCCGGTGAATTTTCGGCGATTGAGGCGCGGCGCATCATTTTTCCTTCAAAATGTGCCGCACATCCGACAATACATCTTCCGTCGGTGTGCCGAAAGCGTAACTGAGCCGCAATCGTCCCTGCGGGTCAATCAGAAAGACGCGCGCGGTGTGGGTCACCGAATAGTCGGCGGCGGAATTGGGTTGCATCTCTTTTTCGATGAAGATGCCATACGCATCATATACTGCCGCCAACGCGGCGGCATCTCCCGTCAAAGCGGTGATGTCGGGATGGAAATGGGCGGTGTAGCTCGCCAAATCGGCGGGGGAATCCCGTTCCGGGTCAACCGTTACGAAAAAGAATTTTACCCGCGAAGCCTCGTCGCCCAGCCCATTGAGCACCAACCGCGCCTCGCCCAACGTCGTCGGGCAAACATCGGGACAATGCGTGTATCCGAAAAAGAGCAGAACGACGTTCCCCTTTTGCTCGCCGAGGCGCACCGTCTCCCCCGTCGCGCTCTGAAGCTCGAAATCGGGGGCGGGGGCGGCATCGTACGCCGAACCTTTATACTCATATGCGCCGCACGCCGCCAACAATAGCGCCAACGCAACCAGCCAAATCAATCGCCGATACATGGGCTACTCCTGCACGGATACCGTCACGGCGATGTCACCGGCATTCCGAAAATGCAGGGTCGCCGCAAACGATTCGCCCGCGGTGAGCGGCGCAGTCAGCCCCATCAGCATCACATGCAATCCACCCGGCTCAAATTTCACGGTTTCGCCGTTGGGGATGTCAACCACACCGTTGGGGACGGGCGCCATTTTCATCACATCCCCGGTCATAGTTGAGCGATGAAGTTCCGCCATTTTAGCGACGGGGACGCTCACCCCCGTGAGTGCATCATCCTGCCCGCTATGGTTGGTGATGGTGAAATACACCGCGCCCGTGTCCGCTGTTGCGGGCAAACTGCGCGACCACGCATCGGTCACGGTGAGCGCGCCGCTGTCCCCGCACCCGGCGAGGGTCAACGCCAGCAAAAATACGCCGATGAACCAATATTTTTTCACAGATGCATTCTCCGTCAATTTTATTATTTTCACATGGACATTTGGTGGCTCAACGTTTTAAGTGCGCTTTGCCAGTTGTGGATTTCCCCGCCGAAACCGCGTTGAAATTTTTCCGCGTGGGTGCGACCGGAGAAACAAAAGACGCCCGGCGTGCAGCAGAGGGTTAAATCCGAGTTCACCAAAAAAGCGGCGGTCTGCACGTTGACCATGTAGCCGTACAGGAAATCTGCCGCCAACGCCGAGGCGGATTCGGGGGATCTCCCCAGAAGCATCAGACCGCAGTGCGGGCAGCAGGCATGGATGCGCCGTCCATCGGTGCATTGGATGACGAATGCCGTCCGGGTGGGAACGAGTCGGGTGCACATGGCGCAGGTCAATGTGGAAGTCACCGGCTCTGCAATTGCCACCGCCCCGCCGAAAACTTTGTGGAGCGCACCCCGCGCCTCCAACTGCTTCAAATCGCGGTAGATGGTCATATCGGAAACGTTGAGGGCGCGGCTCAGGTCATGCACCCGGACGCGTCCATGCTCTTGAAGTTGTTTTAAAATGAATTGATAGCGTTCGCTTGCCAGCATTATTTTGTTCATCCGCGTGAATTTTTGTTATATTGCCACAATTTTTAACAACCGTCAAACACCGACAATCTGCCCACAAAAAAACGGGCGATGGAAAACCCATCACCCGTTTCAAAGTTACATCATCCTGCCCCGCATTATTCCGTCATAAATTTTCGGAGGACAGTTTGCAGAATACCGCCATTGCGATAGTAGTCCACTTCGACGGGGGTGTCCACCCGGCACAGCACGGTGATGTCGCGGCTGGCGCCATCGGCGCCGGTGACGGTCACGCGGACATCCTGCAACGGTTGCAGATTGTCGTCAATGTGGATGGTGAAGGTTTCCTCGCCGGTGAAACCGAGTGATTTCACGCTGTCGCCGTCTTTGAATTGCAGCGGCAGGACGCCCATCCCCACCAAATTGCTGCGGTGAATGCGCTCGTAACTTTCTGCCAGCACGGCTTTCACGCCCAGCAGATACGTTCCTTTTGCCGCCCAGTCGCGGCTGGAGCCGGTTCCGTATTCCTTGCCCGCCAGCACCACCAGCGGCGTGCCGTCGGCTTTGTATTTCCGACTGGCATCATAGATGGACATCACTTCGCCGGTGGGCAGATAGGTTGTCCAGCCGCCTTCCGTGCCGGGCGCCATCTGGTTGCGCAGGCGAATATTGGCGAAAGTCCCGCGCGTCATCACTTGGTCGTTTCCTCGCCGCGAGCCGTAGCTGTTGAAGTCTTTCACATCCACGCCATTTTCCAGCAGATATTTCCCCGCCGGGCTATCCACGGCGATTGCCCCCGCCGGTGAAATATGGTCGGTGGTGATGGAATCGCCCACTTTGACCAACACCCGCGCGTTTTCAATCCCGCGGATGGGTTGCGCTTCCGGAGTCAAGTCCATAAAGAAGGGGGGTTCCTGCACATAGGTGGAATCGGCGTTCCATTCAAATTGTGCCCCGCCGGAAACGGGAATTGCGTTCCATTTTTCGTTCTTCAGTTCGATGCCGTCATATTCCCGGCGGAACGTGTCGGGATTGAGCGCTTTGTCATATTCGGCGGCAATTTCTTCGTGAGTGGGCCAAATGTCTTTCAGGTAAACGGGCTGACCGTCGCTGCCCACGCCGAGCGGTTCGGTGCTGAGGTCAATGTCGGTGGTGCCGGCGATGGCGTATGCCACCACCAGCGGCGGGCTGGCGAGGAAATTCGCTTTGACGTATTGATGAATGCGCCCCTCAAAGTTGCGGTTGCCGCTCAGCACCCCCGATACAATCAGGTTGCCGTCGGTGATGGCGTCCACCACTTCCTGCGGCAGGGGTCCACTGTTGCCGATACAGGTGGTGCAGCCATAGCCCACGGTGTAAAAACCGAGTTTCTTCAGGTACGGCGTCAATCCCGCTTCATCCAAATACTCGGTCACAACTTTTGAGCCGGGAGCGAGGCTTGTTTTCACATACGGTTTGACGGTCAACCCTTTTTCCACCGCTTTTTTCGCCAAGATACCCGCGCCCAACATCACCGACGGGTTGCTGGTGTTGGTGCAACTGGTGATGGCGGCGATGGTCACCGCACCGTGTTTCAATTCCTGTGAGTCGCCATTGCTTTTGTACGTGCCGGTATTTTTCAGCTCATCTTCGCTCAAACCGAAGCCCTTCACACCCACCGGCGCGGTGAGCGACGCGCGGAACGCTTTTTTCAATTCGGGCAGCGGAATGCGGTCTTGCGGGCGTTTCGGACCGGCGAGGCTGGGAACCACGTCGTCCAAATTCAGTTCAATGGTATCGGTGAAGTCGGGGTCGGGCATATCGTCGGTGCGGAATAACCCCTGCTCTTTCAGGTATCGTTCCACAAGCTGCACCTGTGCTTCCGAGCGTCCGGTGCGGCGCAGATAACGTATCGTTTCGGCGTCCACCGGGAAGAAGCCCATCGTCGCGCCATATTCCGGCGCCATATTGGCGATGGTCGCGCGGTCGGGCAGGGTCATTTGGCTCAAGCCGGGACCGTAAAATTCCACAAACTTCCCGACCACCCCTTTTGCCCGCAGCATTTCCACCACGGTGAGCGCCAAATCGGTGGCGGTCACCCCTTCGCGGAGCTGTCCAATCAATTTGAACCCAACCACCTGCGGGGTGAGCATATAAATCGGTTGCCCCAGCGCCACCGCTTCGGCTTCAATGCCGCCCACACCCCAGCCGAGCACGCCCAGCCCGTTGATCATGGTGGTGTGGCTGTCCGTGCCAACCAGCGAATCGGGGTACGCCACTTCCAAATCATCTTCCGGGCGCGTCCACACCCCGCGCGCCAGATATTCCAAATTCACCTGATGGATAATCCCACTGCCGGGGGGAACCACTCGGAAATTACTGAGCGCCTGCTGTCCCCAGCGCAGGAATTGATAGCGTTCAAAATTGCGCTCGAACTCGCGCTCGGTGTTGAGGAAAAGCGATGTGTCCGCGCCGAAGGCGTCCACCTGCACCGAGTGGTCAATCACCAAATCGGCGGGGATGATGGGGTTGATTTTGGTGGGGTCGCCGCCCATGCGCGCCATTGCCGAGCGGAGCGCCGCCCAGTCAACCACGGCGGGCACGCCGGTGAAGTCCTGCAACACAATTCGCGCCGGTTTGAACGGAATTTCATTCTGCGCCGGGTCTTTTGCGCTCCAATTTGCCAAGCCGATGACGTCGTCTTTGGTCACCAAATAGCCGTCGCATTCCCGCAACAACGCTTCCAGCAAAACTTTGATGGAAAACGGCAGGCGGGCAATGTTGCCGATACCGTCTTTTTCCAGCTTGTCGAGCCGGTAAATGTACGCTTCACTGCTGCCGGTGTTGAATTTGGCGCGAGCGCCAAACATATCTTTGTTGCTCATACCTGTCTCCTTAAAATAATTTCAAGTTTGATGTTTCAAGTTTTACGGTTGTATCATAGCCGCAAACGACCCTGTTCCCACTGCGGCAAAAACTGCGATTGCATTATTTTCGGCGGGGAAAACTCCTGCCAGCACCGAGCGACCCTGTTCGGTGGCGAAGAATGTCGCGCCGGTTGCGCTGCCCGGCAACGGTTGCGGTGTGCCGCCCTCCGGCGGCGGGAGGAGAACTTTTCCCGGCGGTGCGAGCAAATCGCCACCCGATTGCACCACTTGCAGCGGCACGTTCGCCAGCGCGGGGAAGGTTGCTCGCACCAGCGCCACCATCCCTTCAGCCG
>CAZMXX010000324.1:0-4883 GCA_964570315.1 uncultured Anaerolineaceae bacterium
GTATTTCTTTGTTAAAAAGAAATACAAAAATATTACTCCGAAAATGAGAATTAATGTTTTTAGTGCAACGCGTTCAATCCCAAGAATACGTAGAATTAGGGTTATAGCGCCTCGATAATCTACCCCATAGATTTGTGCCCAATAAGCCGTCATTTTTGCGCTTGATTGCAGTATCTCACCTGAAAAAATGTAATTATGAACAAAGGTAAGAAACACTCCCGTTACTGTTCCAATTAATCCTAAAAACGTGACAATGACCAGTTCTTTTTTCTTGTTAAATTTGTACATAATCAAAGTAACCAAGAAGAGAGAAAAAGGTAGCAGTCCGAAATCAGTGCGTGATATACTGCCACCAATACCTAGGAAGAAGAGAATAAGTGCATTACGTGAGTGTTTTTCTGAAGTAAAACATTCATAAAATCGAAACCAATAGAGTAATGAGAATAGAAGAACTAAAGGCCATTCCATTATAGATATAGAATTATAGGTAAAATTTTTTGAAGTTGCGAATAAGATGAGGGTTATTGAAAGGTAAGGACTCTTAAATCTTAAACCTATTCGGTATGCGATGAACAAGGCAATAATAGTTATAAAAGAACTTAATATGATACCGGCTTGTATGAATTCGCTACGGTTAGGGTGAACTATCCAATAAATAAACGCAAGTAGATATGCTAACAGTGGATGAAAACCAGATGTAACACTATACCCAGAGTCAAATGTCCAAAGACCGGTACCCACAAAATTTTTAGCCAGCATTAGGTAATAATAGGCATCATCAGGAATGTATTGAACTCGGAGACTATCAGGAAAAGCTATTATCTTTAAATCAAAAATAATAATCTGAAGAATAGCCATCAAACTCAAAATATTCCAAATCGTAAAAGAGTTGAGTTGTTTTGTGAGTTTACTCATAAGTGTTTCCGAGCGTAATGCAGTTTCGCCGCCGCCAACGCCCCCGCTATGGTCGAGTTGGTGTCGCCGTATACCAGCAACCGTTCCGGTTTTTCCGCCAGCAATACTTTTTCAATAGCCGCCAGCATCGCGCCCGTTTGTGCCCCGTGCAGCCCCGACCCGATACCTAGGTTGTAATCAGGCGCGGGGATGCCCAATTCGTCAAAAAAGATGGCGGACATATTGCCGTCGTAATGTTGTCCGGTGTGTACTAAAATTTCGGTGTGGTGTTCGCGCAGTTTTCGGCTGACGGCTGCCGCTTTGATGAATTGCGGGCGCGCACCGACGATGGTCACGATTTTCATAAAATTTCGAGTTCCTGCTGTAGCTTGTGTGTCAGATGGTGTAAAGCAGGTAAGAATGATGGCAAACTATCATAAATACGCAACGCTTGTTCTGCATTGTATGTGTGTGACATTTGATTTCGCGCGGCTAACATAGCCAACCACACCTCTTCATCGTTAATCCACCCCAGGGAAAACGCTTGTTTCAAACACCGTTTTGGTGATTGACAGCTTTCCAATCCTTCCGCTTCGCCGATGGTTTTTATGCTTTTCCATGCCAATTCAAAACAAAATTCAAAATACTGAATGCACCCTGCACGCAATAAATCAGTGTCAGCAGGGGTGGATAGCGCTTCTTCCAACCGTGATACGGCGGTGGAAAAGTCGGCTACAAATTTTTCAGCCTTCATATAGCACCTCGATTTGTTTCAAGGCTTCGTCACGAAATGAGGGTGTTGTTTGGGTTAAATCAACCCAGTCAATCGTGTATAAAGTTTCAATTTCATCGAATTGCGATTCAATGTGATAAAATATCGACAATGGCAATGGTTTTTCTCCAATCACACCGACGTCAAAATCCGAGCGGGAATGAGGATTTTGAGATGCGCGAGAACCGAAGAGTACCACAGTGTATCCATTCAGCGCTCCGCCACTGGCTTGCAGTGTTTTGATGATGGTTTGTTTAACCTCATCCGGTTTCATCCACCCCTCCCCACGCCGAAATAACGCAATTCTGCCGAGGCGACATCTTGCGGGGCGAAGAAACCACGCCCGTCCACCAGAATCGGGGTACGCAGCAGTGTTTTCAACCGGGCGAAATCCAAATCGCGGTAGGCATCATGTTTCACCATCAGCACCACCGCATCACATCCCGAAATGGTTTCCCACAAATCGGTGCGATAGGGTTCCACCCACGGGTCGTGGATGCGCAATTCCGCCACCTTATTTTGCAGATGTGCCATCAATGCGACGGTAGGGCTGTGCCGGGTGTCGTCGCTGTTTTCCAGATAGGCGTAGCCCAGCACGGCGATTTTCGCCTGCGATACCGCCACATCTGCGCCCCCCAGCGCGCGCAGGGTCATTTCCGCCACGTGCCCGGGCATACTTTCGTTCACTGCCCGCGCGGCGGGAATGAGGTGCAATGGTATGCGGTCTCGCGCTGAGTACGCCAACAGCCACGGGTCTTTGGGGATGCAATGCCCGCCGACGCCCGCGCCGGGTTGGTGCATATTCCGACCGGGGCTTTTGTTGACCAGCGCGCGCACTTTCCATACATCCGCGCCGTTGATTTCGCAGATTTTTGCCACTTCATTGGCGAAGGCAATCTGCACGTCCCGATAGGCGTTTTCAGTGGTTTTCACCAGTTCCGCGGTGATGATGTCGGCGGTGTCTAATTCCGCCTGCACCACATTTCGATAGAATTCCACCATCAATTGCGCGGTTTCGGGTGTGCCGCCGCCGCAAACACGGCTCATCCGCCGCAAATTTGCCAGCAATTTTCCGGGCATCACTCGTTCCGGGCACGCGCCGATGTAAAAATCGCGGTTGGCTTTCAGCCCCGATTGTGCTTCCAGAATAGGGCGCACCACGGTGTCAATTGTGCCGGGGGCGATGGTGGATTCCACGACCACCAGCGTGCCGGGGGTGATGACCCGCCCCAAATCGGTCATTGCCCCTTTCAACGCGACATATTGGGGGTGATTATTGTCGTCCACCGGGGTATCCACTGCCACCAAAACGATGTCCACATCTGCCAATGCGGCGTAATCGGTGGTAGCGCGGAGCTTCCCCGCCGCAACAACGGTGGCGAGCAATTCAGCCAAACCCGGTTCATCCCCCTCAATGGGCGATTGCCCGGCGTTGATTTTTTCGATGCGCGCGGGGTCGATGTCCACCCCCAGTACATCGAATCCTGTTTCGGCGAAAATGCATGCCACCGGCAACCCGACATAGCCCAACCCGATGATGGCAACCTTCGCACTTTTATTTTGAATGCGTGTGTGTAAATTCGTGGTCATTATTTTGTCTCGATGAGGGGGATAACCCATTCACGCAAAGCTTCAAGCAGTGTTATTGTGGCTGAGGCGTCAAAATCTTCATCATCGTCCCCCAGAAAATCATAACGAAATTCAACGGCGAAAGGTGTTAAATAGCGCAACGCTTCAAATTCCTGCGGGAAGGGTGTCCCCGTATTTTTGATGGCATCAATCAATTCGGTGAGCCGGTGAGTGAATGGAAACCTGATTTGCCGCGCTGCCAGCACCGCTTTCAGCATTTTTTCGGCGGCTTGTTGGGCGTGAAAGCCCAAAATTTCAGTGGTGATGTCCGGGTCAGCCTGTAACTTTTTCAGCACCAGCAAATCTTGCTCGGCTTTGGAGAGCAATTTCCGGGCAAATTTACGCGCTGTCATAAGCGACAATCCCTTCATTTTTTGCTTCGTAAAAAACTGTTCCGGGCACATCTGCCCATTCATCAAATTGGGCTTGACTGGCGACCAGAATATCCGCGGGTACATACAATGACCGCAAGGCGTCTTGCAAACGCACCATTGTTTTACGACGATTTTTGACGGTTTGCTGCACGACCAAAAAATCCAAATCCGATTGCTTGCCGGCATCTCCCCGTGCATAAGACCCGAATAAAATGATCTTTTGCGGGTGAGCGGCTTCAACCAATCGGGCAACGGCTTGTGCAATCAGTTCATCAGAAATCATAGGGTTCATCCGTTCATTTGCACCACGGTGCAGGTTTGCCCCGCTTTGACCAGTGCTTGCGCCAGTATCAACGCTTGCAATCCGTCTTCGCCGCTGACGGGAGCGGGGCGGTCGTTTGCCACTGCTCCGATGAAGGCTTCCAGCTCGGCGCGCAGCGGTTCCTGTTTGCGCACCACATAGCGCACCATCCGACCTTCACTCACACCGCGCAGGATGCGCAGAGCGTCCCAACTGCCGGCGGTGGCGGTGGCGTTTTCGTAAAAGTACAAATCCTGCGTCAGATAATCGGCGCGGAACATCCCCTTTTCACCCGTGACGACCAGCTCGCGGATTTTGGTGGGGGTGAGCCAGTTGATGGCGAGTGTGCCGACTGTTCCATCTTCAAACCGCACCAACCCTTCCAGCAAATCTTCATAGGTGCTGTGGATGCGCCGTTCCGTTTCGGCGAAGACCCGCCGCACGTCCGCGCCGGTGAGGTAGCGCATGATGTCCAAGTCATGCACCGCCAAATCAATCACCACGCCGACATCTTTCACCCGCGCGGGGAAAGGTCCCTGCCGCCGCGCGTCAATCTGAAAGACGCGCCCCAGTTCCCCCGCGTCCAAACGCGATTTCAGGGCTTGAATGGCGGGATTGAATCGCTCGATGTGCCCAATCATCAGTTTGACCCCCGCCGCGCGCGCCAGTTCGATGATTTGTTGCGCTTCATCCAACTGAAAGGCGATGGGTTTTTCGATGAGTAGATGAATGCCACGCTCGATGACCGCTTGCGCCGCATTCAGATGCTCGACCGTGGGGGTGACGATGCTGACCGCTGTCGGTTTTTCCGCGTCGAGCATAGCGCGGTAGTCGGTGTACGGGGTGGTGCGGTAGCGCTCGGCGATGGTTTCGGCGGCGGCGGGGTTGGCGTCCGCCACACCAGCCAAATGCA
>CAZMXX010000325.1:0-4859 GCA_964570315.1 uncultured Anaerolineaceae bacterium
TATGTCCGAAAATATGGAACTGTGCATCCGACCAAACATCTGTTAAAGTAGTGGTTGATTTGACCCGAAATGGCGCGAAAACGATCCCGTCTTCGAGTAAGTCTGGCACGTGATGCGTAATGGTATTTATAGCTGCTTTGTGTTTCATGTTCCATCCTTTGTGGCTAATTTTGAGTAATCCTGATGTGTATAAAATTCTCCCCGGCATAGGCAGGGGTGTTATTAATTGGCAGAGAGAACCAATGGTAGGAAAATCTTGTTGGGAAGATTGCCCGCTACGTTGACCGATATAGTGTTGCTGGCGGCTCGGATTTCGGCAGAAACCCAGGCGGTATTGACTAACTGCCCGCCGGGTGCGTCGGCGTTAATTTGTACTGTAAACGTGCGGGTTAGTATTTGTGATTGGTTCAACGTTGTGCCGGTATTCCATGTGATGATACTACCGGCGGTCACACCCGTGAATGTTGCATCACCACTGAGTGAAGTGGGGAGCAGGGTTGTATTTGATGGAACGGTATCAGTGATGACAATGTTGCTTTTCACATTGATGTCGCTATTGATGGCTCGCAAGGTGAAGGTTATCGTTTGTCCGGCGGTGGCATTGCGGGTGGAAACCGTGTTTAGCAGGCTGAGTATATTCACACTCCAACCGATGTCTTGCAGTATTCCTAATGTTGCCGGTGTGGGAAAACGGCTGGAAAGCCCGGGACCGGTAGCAGATGCCATCAGCGCTGTCGGGAAGATATTGTCATCTAAATGCCCAATACTGGAGCCGAATGCGTACGGGTTGGGGGCATATAACCCCGGAGAGGTTGCGTTATTCAATCGTGTGGCGTTGGTGCCAACGAAAAACAAATTGTCACTGATAAGTTGATTTCCCAAAGACACGGAATCATTGTTGAATATATTTGTGTCAATCAATTGGTCGCCGGTGCCATTGAACATAAAACGGTCGTAAATGGTTGGCGGAACCTGATAACAGCCGGTATTCGGGACGCCATTGCAGTCAAAGCCCGTTGAGTCCAGAAAACCCAGTCCGTGCGCTACTTCATGCAGCATAGTGCTCACAAAATCGAACTGGTTGGCTGGAACATTTGTATCCCCTTTGAAATACCAGGTGATTTGGGAGTTGACATTAGCATCAATTTCAAAATCAGTGCCATTCAAATCAGTTCCGGCGAGCTGGTTTGCCAATGCCACCGCATACGTGGTGTTCGTTATTGGCGCGCCGGTGAAGGTATCCGGTGAAGTGACCGGCGCGGCGGAGGCTAGCGTTGTGGGGTCGGCATCCGGTTGGTAGCAAGCAAATACAGTCACGGTTTGAGTAATGTTCAGAATGGAACCCCAGATGTCCATTACGGCTTGGAACCCATCCTGTGCATCCTGTGGCCAGTTCTGTGGATTGGTGCAGCGTCCGGTGGGATTGTAGGATATGCTGAATTCGGTGTGGGAGGTGAGAGGGCGAGGTGTCACAGTGCGCTGTGCGGGCGAATTTTCAGCCGGTTGCGCGCGCGTGGTCAGCGAGGTGGCAGGGATGGTGGCTAAACGCGCCCGATAAATTGCATCGGGTGGTTGTGCCTTTTGTTCACTCAACGGTACGATGAATGCGCTTGCAAGCAACCCCACGTACAAGAATACTCTGATAAGCCGGACGACAGTTCTGGACATGACCATGATTGTACTCCTTCCCCTGATTGTGCTGGAGCGCCAACTATGCTTGCGACGGTGCAGTGTGGCGCAAAAATGACCATTCATCAGATAAAACCAGTTGGTTTATAATTCGGGCAGACGCAATCAAGAGAAGTGGAGTTTTCGAGGGAACAAAAATTGCGATATTGCCAAAAAATAATGGAGAGAAAGTTACGAGAATACAGGCATTATGCCACATAATCACAATAAAACCAAATATAATTATAAGAAACAGGGTTCGCAGCCGGGGAGCAATGATCGCATGCGCAAACACTACTGCGTGGTTAGTTGTCATGCTTGTTCAACTGAATTTGAGGTGCTCAAGCCAAAAACAAAAAAACCTGCTTTTCGGCAGGGTTTTTTATGGGCGATACCGGCCTCGAACCGGTGATCTTATGGATTTGATGTAGCGTTGGGCAGTGCTGATGCATTGAGGACGCCTGCAAGCCGGTTAAGTGCTTGTCGGGGTTGGCGTGATGCGATTAGCTGCAAGACAACGGCACTAACGTGCGAATATTCGACTCACATATTCATACCCGGCGTACAGACCGCCAATAACTGAATAGACCAACCCTACGATAATGAGGCTGAATTTTAATCCGGCCATAACAAAGGCTACCAATGGGAAGGGCATAACCGGAATGTCAGCATACAGCATTCGTATCAGTGCAAAATTTTCTATAATATCGAAGGTTCCGGCTGCCCACTGTCCATACATCAGCACTGTTCCCGCTTGCCGCCAGCATTTCTGTTTGATGGTATGTGATGCTATAAAACACCCATATGCCAAAAATGTTGAATAAGCCGCGAGAAATAAAAAATCCAGATGTAAATTTCGGATAACATGCTCGACTAGACCATGTTTACGCCAATAACGTATAATCGCATCTGCCCGCGAGGGTGTTCCGGCAAATTCGTAATCAAACATACGTTGTGGATTCGGATTGGCTTCTGACGCGGTTACGATAAGTTTGTTCGACGGTATCATTATCTGAATTGCGCCAATTAATGCCAATAGCAACGCAATGAACCACGCTGTGCGTGCTTTGGTGCTGTTGATATGGGCGAATGGGTGTTGCCTCATAAAGCTAATAACTCCTTTGCAAGCAACATGCGCCGGTAGCCATATTTAATCCGGGGATGAAATGATTTGCAACCCGGTCAATCACACGCTCATAATCAGTCAACGGTGATGACGGCGTGTGTGCAGGTTGGAATGCATCTAAATTGCTGCGCAAAATCTTATGAATGACATTCTCTTTTTGTTCGGCTTGAGTATCCCAAAAAGACAGGGCTTCAATGGCGGTCATAAGTTCATATTTGAATGTTTTTAGCTGCGTTGCCAGATCGTCTGCCAATGCAGTCTGCAATTGCGATTGAATAAAATCGCGCCCGCGCTTTTCATCATTAAATAAGAAACCCGTCCAATCGTCACTGGCGGGGTATCCCAAAAATTCTGAATACAATGTGCGTAGTATATGTGGCTCAATGTTCGAAATGTTGTCAATATCCCAATCGCTAATTAGAGAATCGTAGGAATCCTTTGGCAGTTCAGCCAATGTTTTCAAGTGGCTGCTG
The DNA here is from genome assembly GCA_964570315.1 of uncultured Anaerolineaceae bacterium. Taxonomy (GTDB): domain Bacteria; phylum Chloroflexota; class Anaerolineae; order 4572-78; family 4572-78; genus JANTHQ01. Next base: position 3,268 of record CAZMXX010000325.1, read on the forward strand.
CGTGTTTGCTGATATTGTACTTTTAACGCAGCAAGTGTGTGCTCAATGGTTAGCTCGCCAAGTTGACGATACACATCGAATTGAGAATCATCATAGAACTGATCACCGGTTGTTTGTTGTGGGAAATTATCATGGCGATGCTTAAGCCAGTATGCCTTGATGGAATCGTGTTCATCGCCGGTAATGGTTGGCTTGAGGTAAATTAGCCACCCGTCAGGCATATCCGGCTCAGGATAGATGATTTTTCCGACTACACAGTGGCTTTGACATAAACCGGTTTCCGGGTCGGCGCGTACCGGATTGAGGTCGATGTTAATCCGAATATTTTCTTCCGCATATGCCCTGCGGATGACACGTGCAATTTCATTGCAAGTGTAGGCGGGGTCAGCTCCGGCATCTCCTGCAACAATGATGCGACAGCGCCGTTGTAAGAGGGGATAAACGCCGGTGTTGTCCAAGTGTCCGCCATCCGATAGATTGACAAGCTTGCTGGTAGCGTCTGCTTTGCCAAACATTTCCCGAAAAACATATTGTGGCCAAAATACGCCTGTCTCAAATGTTGCCAGGGCTGCTGCGCGATCACCCTTTATAAGGCGCGACCACCAACCGGATTTCAAAATAATATCGGTGGAATAACGCCCCGGATTGTCCATCCAGTAGGCAAGCCTGAGATTGAATAGTGTCATCAGAAATGCTTGCCCGAAAAATGTATTGTAACCCAACGTTGAACTGACTGCCGCACCTGAAATTGCCATTGCCCGTGCGAGTTTAGTCAGCCCACCTCGATAAAGGTGCGTCGGATAATACCCGGTTTCCGCAGAACCGCAATAGTATTTCGAAAAGATAAAATGGTCAGCGCGTAAATCCCGATAGGATAATTTGTGACTGTTTGGTAAGTTAAGCGTGGTGAGGAGTAAATGATACGGTGCGATGGAACCATAGGGATTAATATCTTGTAGCCGAATATTGCCTTGTTCCCGCACAAATCCGAACGCTTTGGCATCTGAGGTTGCTTTTGTGCGCAAAAAAGCCTCGGTGAGCCTGTCGCGGTAGAAATAATGAAGTGAAATTCTGTTGAAATTCACATAACTGCTTAACAGAAAAAACATAACCATTGCCAGTAATCCAATTCCGGCGGTAGCCCACAGAATTGAATTGAATTTTTGATAAGATAGCCCACCCCCTTCTTGAGCCAACCATAGAATACCGCTCATTGCGCTGGACCAGTGCCAATACCAAGATAGCTTGGACCGGCATGTGCGGTGCCGGTTTTTTGCGGAATAGTAGGTGAAAAATTATCCAGAGCAATGATAACCCCAGTGCGATTACAAAAAGGATTACCGCAACTTCCAGATACGTGTTGAGGGGCGTGTCAGAGTTTCCTATATTGGTGAAGACACTTCCAATGAATGCAATGATGGAAATAATGAAAAATCCAACAAAAAGATTGACAACGATCTTCAGTCTCGTGAACGTTTCAAACGGCAATTTTTGAAGAAAGGAGGGCTTACTACTTTGCAACTTCAGGATGCCATACGAGGGTGCGTTTCAGTTTTTAGGCGAGTTATAGATTGAGTCCCAAGTGGCGTCGA
>CAZMXX010000326.1:0-4837 GCA_964570315.1 uncultured Anaerolineaceae bacterium
CTCCCAGCCATGGACTCAGCCGCGCCGGAAATTTCGCCCACCGCGACTGAGCCGCTGCCCGCCGATTCCCCCACCGAAGCGCGGACATTCTCCCCGCTGTGGCTGGCGGTCATCATCGGCGGGGTGGTGGTCGGCGGGGGGATTATCGCGCTGCGCGGGCGAAAATCGGCATAATGGTTGTAACTTCCTGTGATTTCGGGTACAATAAATGAGGTAACATAAGCAGTTTTCAGCTATCAGTTTTCAGTGATTGATAGCTGACCGCTGACTGCTGACCGCAAACAACCATAATTGAAAGGAGGCTGTGATGAAGAAGCTGGTTTTGATGGTGGTTTTGGTGATGCTGGTGTTCACGATGCTGGTTCCGGTTGCATCTGCCGCACCGCCCGCCGCCGGTGGATACTGGTATCAGGTGCAGTATGGTGATACGCTATACGGCATTTCGTGGTCTACCGGCGTGCCGGTGCAGACCATCGCCAATGCGAATGGCATCACCAACGTCAATTGGATTTACGCCGGGCAATACCTATGGATTCCCGCCTACGCTCCCACGCCATCCGGCACATATCACACCGTTCAATGGGGGGAAACGCTGTACAGCATTTCCGTGGCGTATGGCGTCAATATGTGGACAATTGCGCAGGCAAACGGCATCTACAATTTGAATTGGATTTACGCCGGGCAAGTGCTGTATATCCCGTAGCCGCACAGAGATTTCGCCGCGAATTAAAATTCAAGACTCAAAACTTAGTGTCCATCCGTAAAATCATTGTACGTTTGGGAAAAAATCACGAATATCACAAATGCTCGAATGACACAAATAATCAATGAAAATTTGTGATATTCGTCCATTCGTTCCATTCGTGATTTCGATAGTCCCCCGTTTGGGTGTTGTTGCAAAACAGATGTTGAATTTACCGCGAAGCCGCTAAGGTCACAAAGCAAAAAGGCAGGAAAACAAAAAAACTTGGCTTTCTTTGCGCCTTTGCAGTTCATTCTGTCACAATGACAACTCGCAACACTCAACGGGGAGACTACCCAAATTTCCAATATACCAATAACGAATAACCAATAACCAATGACGAATGACGAATGACGAATAACCAATCCCCCATTTTAACTGCAAGCCATCTGCACAAAGCCTTCCCATCGCGACGAGGCGCGGTCGCCGCGTTGGATGATGTTTCCTTCCGTGTGAACACCGGCGAATTTCTGTGCATTGTGGGTCCCTCCGGTTGCGGCAAAACCACGCTGCTGCGGCTGTTGTCGGGGTTGTTGCTGCCGGACCGGGGCGAGGTGCGCTTCAAGGGTGCGCCGCTCACCGCGCCGCGCGCCGAAATCGGGCTGGTGTTTCAAAATGCGAATCTGATGCCGTGGCGCACGGTGGCGGAGAATGTGCGGCTCCCGCTGGATGTTTCGGGGCGGAAGGAGACGGCGGATGAGCAGGTGGCGCGTGCGCTGACGCTGGTGGGGCTGTCGGATTTTGCTCACAGCCACCCGCACGAGCTTTCCGGGGGGATGCAGCAACGAGTTGCCATCGCCCGCACGCTGGTTCATCAACCCCAAATTTTACTGCTGGATGAGCCGTTTGGCGCACTGGATGCGCTGACCCGCGAGCAACTCAATCAGCAATTGACCGACCTGTGGCGCGAGCTGGGGGCAACGGTGGTGATGGTGACCCACAATATCCGCGAGGCGGTCTTTCTGGCAGACCGGGTGCTGGTGCTGTCGCCGCGCCCGGGGCGATTGACCGCCGCCATCCCGGTGGAAATTTCCCGTCCGCGCAAGTTGTCGCTGTTGTATGATGGGGCGTTCAATGATGTGGCGTTTCGGGTGCGGCAGGCAATTGAGTGATGTTTTTTTCGCATTGATGCGGGTGCGGTATAATAGTTTTCAGTTTTCAGTTATCGGTTATCGGTAATCAGTCATCGGTTTTTTACTGAACGCTGACAACTGAAAACTGCTCACCATTTTCAAAGGAGAAAATATGACCCGAAAATATCATCTGGAAACACGAGTGATTCACGCCGGGCAAGACCCCGACCCCACCACCGGCGCGGTGATGCCGCCCGTCTATCAAACGTCCACCTACGTGCAGGAAGCGGTGGGCAAACACAAAGGGTACGATTATTCCCGCTCCAGGAATCCCACCCGCACGGCGCTGGAGGAAAATATGGCGGCGCTGGAAGGCGCGGCGTACGGGCTGGCGTTCGCTTCGGGGATGGCGGCTATCAATACGGTCATCACCCAACTTAAGCCGGGCGACCATGCGCTGGTGGTGAATGATGTGTACGGCGGCACGTTCCGGTTGTTCGATAAAGTTATCAAAGATTACGGGGTGGAATTTTCGTATGTGGATGCGGCGAATTTGGATGCTTTCCGCGCCGCCATCCGACCGAACACCAAAATGGTGTGGCTGGAAACGCCGACCAATCCGAATTTGAAGCTGATTGACATTGCCGCCGTGTCGGCGATTGCGCACGAAAACGGGGCGCTGGTGGTGGTGGACAATACCTTCGCCAGCCCGTTTTTGCAAAGCCCGCTGGCGCTGGGCGCGGATTTGGTGATCCACAGCACCACCAAATATTTGGGCGGACATTCCGATGTGGTGGGCGGCGCGGCGGTGATGAACGACCGCGCGTTGTATGAAGCGTTGGCATTCAAACAAAATGCGATGGGCGGCGTGCCCGGTCCGCAGGATTGTTGGCTGGTGCTGCGCGGCATCAAAACGCTGGCGGTGCGAATGGAACGCCATTGCCAAAATGCGATGTCGCTGGCGCAATGGCTCGTCGATCACCCGGCGGTGGAGACGGTGATTTACCCCGGTCTGCCGAACCATCCCCAGCATGAGCTGGCGAAGCGGCAGATGCGCGGTTTCGGCGGGATGATTTCGATTGTGCTGAAGGGGGGCGAGCCTGCCGCGCTGAAGATGGTGGCACACACCAAGTTGTTCGCGCTGGCGGAATCGCTCGGCGGGGTGGAATCGCTGATTGAAGTGCCGGCGGCGATGACCCATGCGTCCACCGCCGATTCTGATTTTGCGGTAGACCCCGGACTGGTGCGGCTTTCGGTGGGGATTGAGCATGTGGACGACCTGCGGGCAGATCTGGCGCAGGCGTTGGCGCAGGTGGCATAGTTTTGAGCCCTGAAATTCATTTCGGGGCAGTGTAACTAATTTTTTTGGCAAACCCAAAGTTTCAACAAGTTTGATGACATGCGTCGGGACGGGTCACTGACCTGTCCCGACGGTTTTGGGTGATGGCAAAAAATGCTATCCCACCCGCCCCGACAAAAAGTCGAGCAGGTCAATTTTGGTGATGATGCCGCTGACCGTTTCACCATCCATCACCACCACGACGCTGGCGGTGGCGAAAACACTCATCAGCGCTTCCATAGGGGTGTCGGGGGTGACGGTGGGTACGTCCGGGTCAACAATCCCGGCGATGGTTTCGTCGGCGTGGTTGGCGTTGGGCGTGAAGAGCATATGGTTCAGCAGATCCACCTCGGCGACCATTCCGACCAGTTTGCCGTCGTCCACCACCGGCAACTGCGACACATCGAGCGCCTTCATCTGCCCGATGACATCGCGCAGTTTGGCGGTGGATTCGGTGGTGTACACCTGCTGAATTTTCTTCGATTGCAGCACGTGCAGGGCGTGCGCCTCTTCCAGAGTGCTTTCCAGATACCCGTTTTCGCGCATCCAATCATTGTTGAAAACTTTGCTCAAATAGCGCGAACCGGAATCGGGCAGAATGACGACCACCGTTTTCTCCGCCCCCAAATTGTGCTGGCAAACATATTTGAGCGCGCCCGCCACCGCGCTCCCGCTGGATGCGCCGCAGAAAATGCCTTCTTCCCGCACCAGCCGCCGGGTCATCAAAAAACTCTCTTTGTCCGTCACCTGCATCACCTCATCCACCACCGACAAATCGAGCGTGCCCGGCAAAAAATCCTCCCCGATGCCTTCAACTTTATACGACACCGCTTCGCCGGTTCTGCCCTGATGCAGGTCATACAAAATCGAACCGATGGGGTCAACCCCCACAATCTGGATATTGGGATTTTTCTCTTTCAGATAACGCCCGATGCCGGTGATAGTGCCGCCGGTTCCCATACCCGCCACCAGCACATCAATTTTCCCTTCGGTTTGTTCCCAGATTTCCGGTCCCGTGGAAAGATAATGTGCGCGGGGATTTTCCGGATTGTGGTATTGATTCGCCAAAATGCTGTTGGGGGTTTCTTCCACCAGCTTGTTGGCGACGGAATAATAGCTGCGGGGGTCGTCCGGTTCAACGGCGGTGGGGGTGATGACCACTTTCGCGCCGAACGCGCGCAGGAGTTGAATTTTCTCCTGGCTCATCTTGTCGGGCATGACGAAAATGGTTTTGTAACCTTTCAGCGCGGCGGCGATTGCCAATCCCACGCCGGTATTGCCACTGGTCGATTCGACGATAGTGCCGCCCGGTTTCAACCGCCCGCTCCGTTCCGCCTCTTCGATGATGCCCGTGCCGATGCGGTCTTTCACCGAGCCGCCGGGGTTGAACATCTCTACCTTCGCCAGCACATTGGCGTGGATGCCGTGGGTCACACTGTGCAGGCGCACCATCGGCGTTTGCCCAATCGTTTCCAGAATATTGTCATAAATTAATGTCATCCGATTATCCTCCTTGATAATGGTGACTAAATCGTATCAGTTTTTGGCGGTTGGTCAAATTGCTGTGGTGACGATAAAACAAAAGCGCCCTCAATTGAGAACGCTTTTGTCCTTCAGGCTCGTTGCCTGCGATGAACGGTTACAGTGGCGCGGGGGTCGGTTCTTCCCCCGGTGGGGGTGGTG
>CAZMXX010000327.1:0-4834 GCA_964570315.1 uncultured Anaerolineaceae bacterium
GTTGTCATGGTCTATTACGACGATCTGCTGCCACGTGCCGAGCACGGCGCTGCCCTCCGACACAGGCACCGTACGACCGGTGCCCATGAACGTGGCCCTGGACGGCGGCAAGCCGGTGTCATCGGCGACAATCGGAAAACCGATATTGCCGGGGCACTGGATACCGGCATCCATCCGGTGTGGATTCACAACCAAAACGGCAATACTCCGCCCGATGGCGTGACGGTCATTGAGCGGTTGAGCGATTTACTGCCACTGTTGATGCCGGCATAACCGGACACGTCATATCTCCTTTGAGGTACATCATTGCAAACCACATTTGAACTTGTAGTGATAGCCATAACTGCCACCGCCATGCACGCGGTACTTTTGATATATACCGGCTTCAAGAAAACGCCCCAAGCCAGTTTGCGCGGGTTGCTCGCCGGATATTTGGTTGCGGCATTACTGTGGGATGTCTCTGTATTTTTGCAGGGGCAACCCGCCTTCCGCGCCGAATTCCCGTTGATATACGTCTATACCCTGCTCCCGATGGTGGTCTTCGCCTGGACATACACCGATGCGTTCCTGCATCTGGGGCGCACCCGCTGGAAAATTTTGGCGGTGGTGGGCGCATCCGGCATTTTAATGGCGTTGATACAGTTTGTGCCGTATCCCCTGCCCTACATCCCCATCCCATTCACCGGGCGGTATCTGGACAAGCTGACCATGATTTTCTGGTTGGGCATCGTCATCTCCGGACTGACCATCGGACATGCGCTCTGGCTGATTGACCACACGCAAACCACCCTGCTCAGCCCGCGCCACCAGAACCGCGCCCGTCTGCTCAACATCGCGCTGGCGATGATTGTCATCGGGCTGACGCTGGCGCTCATCACCCCCACCACCGAATTGGGGCTGGTGGTACACTGGATGGGCGCAATCACCCTAACTTTCATCACCTATAACCGCTATCTGCCCGATATAAAATATTCGCTAAAAGAGTTGCTGGGCTGGTTTATGGTCACCCTGTTGAACGCCGCATTCTTCTTTTTGCTGGTGTACAGTCTGCAACACAGCTTCGGCGGACCTTCACTGGTCTGGGCAATCAGCGTGAGTCTGGCGCTGGCGCTGCTGTTCCCCGTATTTTACTCTTCCATTCAAGTTTCCATTCAGCGCACGTTGTTCGCGCATCAATACAACTCCGCCAAAATCATCAAATCATACGTGCACGCCATCAACAACTTGCTGTTATTGCAGGATTTGGTCAGCGTCTCGCTCACCTTCATCGCGGGAAATCTGAACATCGCGCGGGGCGCATATTTTTTGGTCGATAAAAAAACCGACACCACCATCCGTTTCGCCATCCATTCCAACCTCAATGGCGACCTGCCCGCATCCATTGAGCTGAAAAAAGATACCCCCATCACCGAAATATTGATTGACCGGGGCGCGCCGCTGGCGCAATTCACCCTTGATTTAGACCCCGAATTCCACCAATCCGACCCGGAGGGGGTTGCGAAACTGCACGCCATGGGCTTCGAGCAATATTTCCCCATCGAGCGAAATGGCACGCTGGTGGGCATTTTGGCACTGGGAGCGTTCTCCAGCGGGCGCGATTACGCCATGCAGGATATTGACCTGCTCTCCACCATCGCCGAGCAAAGCGCGATTGCGCTGGAAAATGCCCAACTTTTTGAGGATGTGCGCCACAATTTGCAGGAAATCACGCGCATCAACAGCATGATGGACAATATTTTCGCCAGCATCCAAAGCGGCGTCATCACCATCGACGTGCAAGACCGCATCATTGTCATCAACGATGCCGCACACCGGATTTTGAACCTCGCCGACCCCGTGCCCATCGGCACGCCCATTGAAACCATCCTGAAAACACTGCCCCACACGCCTATTCCCGCCCTGTTGCGAGATGTGAAAACCACGTTTCGGCAATATAAGGGGTATGAACTGACGCAGGAAGTACCGGGGCGCGGCGCGGTGAACCTGAGTGTGGACATCACGCCCATTCGCAACGCCCAAAAAGCGGCAATCGGGGTGGCGTTGGTGCTGAACGATTTGACTGAAACTCGGAAACTCCGCGCGGTGCAAAATTTGTTCCGAAAATATCTCTCGCCGGCAGTGGTAGACCGGCTCCCCAACGACCCCGCCGAGTTGAAGCTGGGGGGGAAACGGCAGGAAGTGACGGTGCTGTTCGCCGACATTCGCGGTTTCAGCACCTTCAGCGAAGATAAAAATCCGGAAGATTTGATTACCGTGTTGAACAAATATCTTTCGTTGGCTGCCGAGGCAATTTTGGCATATGAAGGCACGCTCGATAAATTTGTGGGCGACGCGGTGATGGCGATTTTCAACGCCCCCCTCCCCCAACCCGACCACACCTTGCGCGCCGTCCGTGCCGCGCTGGAAATGCAGCGCGCCATCGACCGTTATCATCAGATGATGGCGGAATATGCCCCTCATTTGACATTCGGGGTGGGCATTCATGTGGGGGAAGCGGTTATCGGAAACGTGGGGACGCAATCTCGCATGGATTACACTGCCATCGGCGACGCGGTGAATCTGGCGAAACGGTTGCAGGAAAACACGCCCGGCGGGCGCATTTTGCTCAGTGCCGCCGCCTACGAGCGGGTGAAAGATTTTGTGGATGCCAGCCCGTATGAAACCCTGACGGTCAAGGGTCGCCAAACCCCCGAACAAACCTACGAACTGCACAAAATTTTATAGACATAGGACTTGATTGACCAACAAATCTTTTTTGGACGCAGATACACGTAGATTTTCGCGGACACTCAATTTCGTTTTTTCGTAACGGCGCAGCATCCGGCTTTTGCCTTGAACTAAAGTTCAAGGCTCAAAACTTAAGCCGACTTAAGTCGGCTTGAGCTATTAGCCCGGAAATTTATTTCCGGATAAACGCTGCAAAATATGGAAATCTGTGTTTTTCAGCGTCTATCTGCATCCCATAAAAACATCGGTGAGTTTTGTCCGTCAATCAGGCGACAAGACTTACACACCGTGCCATACTCGGCATCGAATTTTACGAATTTGCCTGAAAAATCCGGATAATTCGCAAAATTTGATGCCTGTTTTTTCTACCTGCGTAGTTGCACTATTTTTTCCCGAACAACTTCACCAGCGATTGCGGCAAACATCCTGATTTGCCGTTGCCGGGAGGCGGTGTCGGTTGCGGTGGCGGGGGTGTGGGTTCCGGCTCCGGTGTGGGCGGCGGCGTTTCGCCGGTCGCTTGTTTTAGCGCGGCAAAAACGTTGGCGCGACCCGTCCCTTGTGTGTTGGCGGGCAGATTCAAATCAACCGTGGTGTTGAGCAATGCGGATTTAACTTGCGCCGGGGTGAGTTGCGGATTTGCCTGCAACAACAAACATACGGAACCGGAAGCGTGGGGCGTTGCCATGCTGGTTCCGTTCAGCGAAATGTAGCCCGGCTCCACCACTGAGCCGAGTTGTGTCCCCGCCGCTTGCGCCGACACAATACCCACCCCCGGAAAAACGAGGTCGGGCTTCACCCGCCCATCGGCGGTGGGACCACGGGAAGAAAATGATGCCACGGCGTCACCGTCGGTGGACGCGCCGATGGTGGTCACCAACCGGGCACACCCCGGCGAGCCGACCGTCGAAGCGCCGGGTCCGGCGTTTCCCGCCGCCACACACAGCACCACGCCGTATTCGCGCACGGCGGTATCACACAGAGTTGAAAGTGCGTCCGTGCCATCGCAGCCGCCATCACTGCCCAACGAAAGATTTATCACCTGTGCGCCCTGCTGAACCGCCCACTCCACGCCGGACATCACACCGCTCATCGTGCCGCCGCCCTTCGCATCCAACACTTTGGCGATGTAGAGAGACGCATCCGGGGCAACCCCGCGATACTTCCCGCCGGATTTTTGTCCCGTCCCCGCGGCAATACCGGCGACATGGGTTCCGTGTCCGTTTTCATCATTATCGCCCCCGCCCACAAAATTTTTCCGAGCCACAATCCGCCCCGAAAAATCGGGGTGGGTGGGGTCGATGCCGGTATCCACAATTGCCAGTTTGACGCCCGCGCCGGTGAAACCGGCATCCCACACCGCCGGAGCTTCAATTTTGGGCACGGAAACATTCAGACAAGTGTGGACGGGCAAATCCGCCCAAATAAATTCCACGTCAGATTGTGCCGCCAGCGTTTCGATATCTGCCGGGCGCAACACCATCGCCGTGGCGTTCATCAATTCAAACGTGTGTGCCTTGCCCACCGCCTGTGAAAAAAATACGCCGGGCGAGTGGCGCACAATCACCGGCACAGTCTCCTCGCCAAGCGCTGCCGCCTGCACGCCAAAATATTTTTGCAAATGGGGGTCAACTTTTGCCATACTCATCTGGTTCCTCCGGTTATTTAAGTGGTATGCACGGGGCTGTCGGGTTCAATATGCGTTATCCAATCCACCGATTGCAAAGCCAGCACCGCTTCGCCGGTGGCAGTTGCCGCCACCGCCGGCATGAGCGAAAAGGTGCGGGTAACGGTGAATCCGCGCGTTTCCAGCAATGGTTTCGCGTCGGCGGGGGGGAGTGTGGTGCGGATGATGACGGCTGTTTGTTTTTGGGGATTGGCACGCAGGGCGCGCGCAAAGTCAGCCGGGAGCTGGGTCATATTACCTCAATCGTGCTGAATGCAAACGGAATATAATCATGCTACCACATCCGGGGGGGATGGTCAACCGGGTTTAAAAGCAAAAAAGGCTGCAAAATGCAACCTCTTTGAAAAAAAAAAGGAAGCAGGCAGGTGATATTGGCGATGACCTACTCTCCCAGGGAGCTGCCTCCCAAGTACCATCGGCGCT
>CAZMXX010000328.1:0-4827 GCA_964570315.1 uncultured Anaerolineaceae bacterium
AAACCAACGTTGCCACAAGAACGAGAAAGAGTACTTTCAATACTTTAGACATTTACTTCCTCCTTTGGGGATACCGGGTTTGGATAAAAAAGACGTGGGTTTGGCTTTTTCTGCGACCACCTCCTTTCAGGAAACTTGATGAACAAGGGGTTGGGTTGGGTTGGGTTGACACGAGATTACAGGGAAATATCGGGCTGAATTATAACATCATAATAATGTAATTACAAATTCAGGAGGTGCTTTTTAAGACTGGTGTAATTTGGGCGCAATTATATGATGCGACACCCTTAAAAAAGTGCAAAATTTGAGTTATTCGTGTATTTGCGCCATTTGTAATGGGTTTTTGCTAAAAATCTGCGTTCCAATCACCGCGCCAACATTGCGCACCACATTGTTCCCGCTATTAAGCCGCGGGGTTGAACCAATCAAGATGCGCGGCGAGTTTTACCACCTCGCCGATGACGATGACCGCCGGCGATGTTATTTCCGCTTCCGACACCGCTTGCGGCAGCGACGCCAGTGTGGCGCGCGCGGTCTTTTGCGCCGGTGTGCCGCCCGACTGCACCACCATCGCCGGGGTGTCGGGCGGGCGTCCCGCCGCGAGCAACTCAGCTACAATGAATTGAAGGCGTTTCATCCCCATCAGAATAACCAGCGTGGGGATGTTGCTGAACACCCGCCAATCGGTGTCAATTTTGGGCAAGCCGGAGGCGTGGTGTCCGGTAATAACCGCGAACGAGCGCGCCACACCACGGTGTGTCACCGGGATACCGGCATACGCCGGGGCGGCAATGGCGGCGGAAACGCCGGGCACAATCTCAAACGGCAATCCGGCATCCGCCAGTGCCTGCGCTTCTTCTCCGCCGCGTCCGAACACAAACGGGTCGCCCCCCTTGAGCCGCACCACCATTTCCCCCGCATGAATGTGCGCGACCAGCAATCTGTTTATTTCCTGCTGGGGCATAATGTGTTTGCCCTGTTCTTTGCCCACAAAAATCAACTCGGCATCGGAGCGGGCGTGATGCAAAAGTTCCGGCGCAATCAACCGGTCATAGATCACCACATTCGCCTGTTGTAACAATTTTAATCCGCGTACGGTAATCAAATCTGGGTTTCCCGGTCCCGCACCGACCAAATACGCTTTGCCGCTCATACTGTTTTCCCCGTTTCGGCTTGAATGATTGCCGCCAGCCGGTTGCGAATTTTCGCCGCACGGGTCGGGTTTGTGCCATCCGTGCTGACGGCGATGGTGATATTTCCGTTGCGATGCACGGCGGGTAGGTGGAAACTCCCCGCAGTCGGGTCATCGGCGATGTTGCACAGAATGCCCGCCGCATCAGCCGCCGCACCGATGGCGGCATTCACCGTACAGTCATTCGTGGCGGCGAAAACCAGTGTCGCCCCGCCGACATCTTGCGGCTGAAACAGGCATTTCTCCCACCGGATTTTCCCCGCTGTTGCCCACTGCCGCAATTGCGATGTGGCGGTGGGACTGACCAGCGTCACCGCCGCGTGAGTCGCCAGCAACCCGCGCGCTTTCCGCTCGCCGACCGCGCCGCCACCCGCAACCACCACTTTTCGCCTCGCTAAATTGGTCAAAGTGATGGGGTATCCGGCGGCAATGGTTGTTTCCGGCGGCGGTGTTTCAGCTTCGGGAGTGCGAACAATTATTAATGAAAGGTATGGTTGCGAGCGACGAGGCATCGCCAAAATATCCTCACCGATGACGATGCGCTCATTCGGCATACCCACCCGTTCAAAATATGCGCTGTATTCAATCAGATGCAGTTCCGCCAGCGCCGAAATCAGTTGCGGGAAAACCTTGCCCGCTTTGAGCAGCACCACCGTTTCAAAATTGAAAAAGAGCGCCCGCAGAGCGGCGGCGTTGGTGCGTCGGCTGGCAGGCACAATGGCGATGCGGTCGCCGGCGGCGCTGAGCAGGGCACGGGTTTGAGCGGCGGCGGCAACAAACGATGGTATGCCGGGGATTACATCGAAACGAAAGTCGGGGGCGATTTGCTGCAATGCATCTAAAATGTAGGGAAACGTGCCGTAAAGAAGCGGGTCGCCCAAAATAAGATACACCCCGCGCCGCGCTTGTCCGTGCGCCGGATGCAGAGAACGGTGGATGGTTTGCGCCGCCGAGCGCCACGCCCGCCGCAGAATCGATCCGTCGCGGGTCATCGGGGTGGTGACGGGGATGACCGTCTGGCGGTCGGAAAGCCATTTGGCGGCGATTTGCAGCGCCACGCTGGGGGCGTCATCTCGGCTGCGCGGTACAAAAACCACGTCCGCCGCTTCGATGGCGCGCAACCCCTTCACCGTGATGAGGTCGGGGTCGCCGGGTCCCAGCCCGACAGCGGTCAATATGGGGGGAGTTTGGGTTTCAGGTTTCAGGTTCAAGGTTTCAGGTTCCAAAGTTACAGGGTTGCAAAGTTACAGGGTTGCAAAGTTGCAGGGTTGCAGGGTTGCAGGGTTGCAGGGTGGCAATCACGCATCACGCATCACGTTTCACGTTTCACGCATCACGTTTCACGTCTACCAGCATGAAAACGGGGTTCAACGGTTTGAACCGCATCAGCGATAAAATCGGTTCGCCGCGTTGAATTTGAATTTGCGATACCCGCGCCTCGGGCAACAATTGGCGGGCGAGATGCAGATTCTCCAGCGCCACCACGTTGATGACCAACCGCCCGCCGGGATGCAGTCGTTTTTTCGCCACCGCGATGATTTCCGCCAGATTTCCGCCACTGCCGCCGATGAAAACCGCGTGCGGGTCGAGCCAATCTGCCAGCGCGGCAGGCGCGAATCCCTGCTGCCACCGATAATTTTTCGCCGGAAACCGCCGCTGATTTTCGGCGATATGGCGACACAGTTCGGGGCGTTTTTCCACCGCAAAAACCGCCGCCGACGGTTGCGCCCGCGCCGCCTCCAGCCCCACCGCGCCGCTCCCCGCGCCGATGTCCCACAGCACTTCGCCCGGTTGCAGCGCCAATTCCGCCAGCGCCAGCAGCCGAATTTCGCGTTTGGTGATTTGCCTGCGCCACAGTGAAAAAGCCTCGTCGGGCAGTCCGGGGGGAATGGGTGCGGCGGGCGGCAGCGGATTCCACACCACCAGCACATTCAGCGGGGCGAAAGTTTGCCGCCGGGCGGCATCCAATGTGCTGCGGATGATGCGTTCATCGGCGCGCCCCAAATTTTCACAGACGGCGCACGGGGTTTCAGCGGGTAAGCCGACCGCCAGCAATCGCGCGGCGATGGCGGCGGGCGTGTGGGCTTTGTCGGTCAGGATGGCGGATTTTTCCGCCGCCAAAATCTGCGGAATGATGGCTTCCGGCGGGCGGGCATGCGCACTGAGGAGTGCCGCATCGTGCCACGGTTCGCCCAGCGCGGCAAACGCCAGTTGAAACGCGGTCGGCGCGGGGAAAACGCGCAGCGCATCGGGGGGAAAATAGCGGCGCAACGTGCCGCCGATGCCGTAAAAAAACGGGTCGCCCGATGCCAGCACCACCACCCGCACGCCCTGCTGTCGCGCCGTTTTCAGCCGTGCCGCCAGCGCATCCATTTTTCCGGTAATGGCGATTTTCTCGCCGGAAAACGCATCGAAGTGTGCCAAATGCCGCCTGCCGCCGACCAGCACATCGGCGCGGGAAATTTCAGCGCGATGGGCGGCGGGCAGGCTATCGGCATCGCCATTAATGCCGACGAGGGTGATGGGGTGTGTGTCAGTTGCCATAATTTGCCTCTCCTGTGCCGAGCAATTCGCCGCGAACATCGAAACAGAGGACGTTCACCGCAAATGCACCATTGATGAAACGGCAGGCATTTTCGGCGGCGCGCTGTGCCAGTTCGGCTTCCAAACCGGAGATGCCCGCTTTGCGTAAGATTGTCTGCGTGTGACGGGCGGTGTTCGCACCGCGCACCTGCGCCACAATTTCGGCGGGCGCGCCGATGTCCGCCGCCACCATCGCCAGAAAATTGTGGTCGATAGTGCCCTCGCTGACGTGCGTTTGAAAGCGTCCCTGCGCCATTTTGGAAAGCTTGCCCACCATCGTGGAAATGGTCACCCGCGATACTTTCAGTCGCCGCGCCTGTTTCAGCGCATAATCCAGATGATCGCCCACCTGCAGAAACGCCATTTCCGGCAAATGGGGATACTGCGCCCGCGCGTATGTTTCGCTGCGGTTGCCGGTGGTGAAAACCACGTGCCTCGCACCGTTTGCCACGGCGACTTTCATTTCCACATAAATGCTGGCGCGGTATGCTGAAACGGAATATGGTTTAACGATGCCGGTGGTTCCCAGAATGGAAATCCCGCCCAAAATACCCAAACGGGGATTGTAAGTTTCGGCGGCGATTTTTTCGCCGTCAGGCACGCTGATGGTGATTTTCAGCCCCCGCGTTGCCAGCCGATGCCCCGCTTCGGCGCGCGCGGCGGCGGTGATCATCCGCCGGGGCACGGGGTTGATGGCAGATTCGCCGACCGGCACGGGCAAGCCCGGTTTGGTGACGGTTCCCACCCCCGCGCCGCCGGTGATGACGATTTCCGGCGCGGCGAGCCATTCGGCGGTGGCTTGAATTTCCGCGCCGTGAGTCACGTCCGGGTCGTCGCCCGCATCTTTGATGACCCCGCAGCGCACCCGTCCGCCGTCCAGAAACTCGCAGCGTGCCATCTGAAAGGTGACGTTTTTGCGGACGGGCAGGTCAATCGTCACCGCTGAAACCGTTTTGCCGGAGACCAGCGCGCGCACGGCGGCGGCGGTCGCGGCGGTGGCGCACGCGCCGGTGGTGTAGCCTTCGCGTAGATTTTCTTTGCGCCACGCGGCA